>CAZTOM010000087.1:0-8656 GCA_964615555.1 uncultured Actinomycetaceae bacterium | reverse complement strand
GGCGATGTGTTCCAGATCATAGTCGTACGATTCGAACATATGTTCGTTCTTGTCAGACCCCGCTGGGAGAGTGGAGTCATGGCCGCACAGGTAGAGCAACTCAGCGCAGCAGTCGCAGCGCTTGCCGACGCCTGGGCTGGCGCGCTGCCGCCGCTCACCGACCCCCCGCAGGACCTGTCCGCAGCGGTGGGTGAGATGAATGACCCGGGGTTGGTCGCGGTCCTTGCTGCGGTGGGTGAGGTGACCAAGCGCGCAGAGGTGATGGGCGCCGTCGTGGCGGGAGAGATCGCGCGGCGCTCGCCCCGTGAGGCAGGCTCGCAGGGCCTCGCGCGGCGCGCGGGCTACGGCACGCCCGGGCGGATGGTGGCCGAATCGCGCGGCGGAAAGGTGGGACGCGCAGTCGAGTTGGTGAAGGTGGGCGAGGGCACCGCGAGCCGGCTCTCGCTCACCGGAGAGGTTCTCCCGGCGGTCCACCCGCACGTGGCGGAGGCGCTGCATGCGGCCCGGATCGGTGTGGATGCCGCCCATCTGATCATCAGCATGCTGGACCGGGTCTCCCCGCGCGCCAATCCGGTGGAACTCGAGGCCGCAGAGGAGTTCCTCGCGCAGCAGGCCAGCGAGTTTCCCCTCGCCCAGCTCGAGAAGCTGGTGAAGTACGCAGAGGCGCGCCTCGACCCGGACGGGCTGGAGCCGAAGGAGGAAGACCAGTACGCCTCCCGGTCCCTCGTTATGCGCGAGGACGCCCGCGGGATGCTGCACCTACGCGGGATCTTCGACCCGGTCACGGGTGCCCCGATCAAGCTCGCCCTGCAGCAATACGCCGAGGCCCGGATGCGGGAGGCGCGCGGCCTCAACGCGCCCCACCAGGCAGAGACGGCAGCCGACGCGGAGGCTGCCGGAGCCGGAGGCGAGGATGCCGCCGTAGCCGCCGGACAGGACACCGCCACGGCCGCAGGGCAGGAGGCGACCACGGCGAGCGGTCCGGCTTCGAGCACGGGTGCCGGGGATGCGTCGGCCGAGGGGCAGGAGCAGGGCGCGCCGGTGCAGGTGGAGACGCGGACCATCGCCCAGCTCCAGGCTGACGCGCTCAGCGACTTCATCCGGCACATCGGCGGCTGCGAGGACACGAGGATCTCGATGCCAGCGGTGACGATGGTCGTGCGAGTTGACCTCGAGGACCTCGAAGGCCGCGCGGGTGGGAGCGGGATCGCCACCATTGACAGCATCGACCAGCCCATCTCGGCCGGCGCGGCACGCAGGATCGCCGCGAACGCGAAACTGATCCCGGCAGTCTTCGGGACCAGTTCGATCCCGCTGGACCTGGGCCGACAGGTGCGTACCTTTACCCGTCCCCAGGTCCTGGCCCTGTGGGAGCGCGACGGCGGGTGTGCCATGTGCGGCCAGACCACCTTCGTGGAGGCCCACCACGTGCGGTGGTGGGTCCGCCATGGTGGCTGCACAGATCTGGGCAACGGGGTGCTCCTGTGTAGCCGCTGCCACCACGTCATCCACCGCGATGAGTGGGACATCACGATCCACATCGAGACCGGCCAGGTGCTCTTCTACCCACCCGCCCACGTAGACCCCGAACGAAGACCCAGGCGCGCGGCGGCCAACCCCCGCTCGCGCGCGGACCGGGCGGCATAGGACACTGCAGCAGACGGGGCTCACCACCCCTGCAGCACGCGGGGCTCACCACCCCCGCAGCAGACCACTAGGCTTGACGCATCATGACTGACCAAGCCGCACCCCGCCCTGCCCGCACGCGCGTGGCCCCCTCCCCCACCGGTGATCCCCACGTGGGCACCGCCTACCAGGCCCTGTTTGATCTGGCGTGGGCCCGCAAGACCGGCGGGCAGTTCGTCCTGCGCATTGAGGACACGGATCAAGCCCGGCTCGTGGACGGCTCGGAGGAGCAGATCTACTCCACCCTGAACTGGCTCGGCCTCACCTATGACGAGGGCCCGGACGTGGGCGGCCCGTTCGCGCCCTACCGCCAGTCGGAGCGGCTGGACACGTATCGCCCCTATGTGGAGCAGCTCATCGAGGCAGGCCACGCCTACTACTGCTGGTGTTCCACTGAGCGCCTGAAGGAGATGCGCGCGGAGCAGGAGCGCACCAAGCAGGCCACCACCGGCTACGACCGCCTCTGCTACGGCAAGTCCAAGGAGGAGCGCGCCGCCCTGCCGGGATTCTCCGATAACCCCGTGGTGCGCATGTTCGTCCCCGAGGACGCCCCCACCACGTTCCCGGACCTGGTGCGCGGGGAGGTCCGCGCCCCCTTCCCGGACGACCAGGTGATCCTCAAGGCCGATGGCTTCCCGACCTATCACCTGGCCGTGGTGGTGGACGACCACCTCATGGACATCACCACCGTGGTGCGCGGCGAGGAGTGGATCTCCTCCACCCCCAAGCACCTGCTGCTCTACCGCTGGCTCGGCTGGGAGGTCCCGCAGTTCGCGCACATGCCGCTGCTGCGCAACCCGGACAAGTCCAAGATCTCCAAGCGCAAGAACCCTGCAGCCCGCCTCACCTGGTTCCGCGAGAACGGCTATCTGCCGGAGGCCGTGCGCAACTTCCTGCAGCTCCTCGCCTACCCGCCCGTGGTGGAGGACCAAGAGGTGGCTACCTTCGAGGAGTTCACCGAGTCCTTCGACTGGTCCCGCGTCAACACTGTGGGCCCCGTCTTCGACATGACCAAGCTCGACTGGCTCAACGGCCACTACATCCGCGAACTCCCGGATGTAGAGCTTGCGGAGCGCGTCATCGAGCACCAGGCCTTCACCGGCTCCCCGCTCGAGGGCCGCGCCGCCGAGGTGGTCCGCGCCGCCGTACCGATCGTCAAGGAGCGCATCACCACGCTGGCGGACGTGGTTCCCATGGTGCAGTTCCTCCTGACCCCGGACGCGGAGCTCACCATCGCCGAGGACGCCCGTGCCACCCTCAAGGAGGACGCCGGCCAGGTGCTCGCCGCGGCCCGGGACGCCCTCGCTGCCCTCCCCGATTTCACGACGGCGGAGATCGAGTCGGCCCTGCGCGGCGCCTTGGTCGAGGGGCTGGGTATCAAGCCCCGCTTCGCGTTCGGCCCGCTGCGGGTCGCCCTCTCGGGCGCGAAGGTCAGCCCCCCACTGTTCGAGTCCATGGAGATCCTGGGGAAGGAGTCCACGCTCGCGCGGCTGGATGCCCTGGCCGCGAGCCTCTGACTTTCACGCCGCTGGGGACACGAAACCGAGGGCTTCGGGGCTCTCCTAGTCCAGCTCGGACTCGAGGAGACTCCTCACCCAGAGCCGGATCTCTTCCACGCACTCCGCAGACACTGTTCCCGCCTGCTTCGCCAGCCTCTCGCGGGCCAGTAGGCGCGGCGCAGCAACCTCCGCCCTGGGCGCCGCGTCAGTGCCGGCCACGGCAACAGGCGACAACCCGGGACCTGCAGGAACACCAAAGGTCACCGCTTTGTTGACACGGATGATGACCACCCCGCGGCCCGATGCCCTCTGTCCCATCCGCCCCGGCGAGCCCTGCACGCTCTGCTTCCCGGGCGCGGACGGGCCCGCGAACTGCGGGCTGGTCTACCTGGTCCAGGACGACGAGGAACTCAAGGCCGCCGTCAACGCCCAGCGCGCCGAGTTCAACCGCAAGGCACGCCTCGCACGCGCCTGAGCCAGTCGCCCGCTCACCTCACCGCCGTACCACGGGATTCCCGAACCGGCCGATCCCTTCAACCTCCACCTCCACGCGCTGCCCCTCCACCACGGGTCCCGCGCCCGGTGTCCCGGTGAGGATGATGTCCCCCGGGAGCAGGGTGAAGATCTGGGACACCTCGGCGATCAGCTCGGCCACGCCGCGCCACATGTCCGCCGTGGAGCCGGAGATCACCAGTTCCCCGTCCACATAGGAGCGCACGGCCAACCCGTCCTCCAGGCCCTCCAGGTCCGTCTCGATCCACGGCCCGATCGGGCAGGAGGTGTCCCACGCCTTCGCCGGCACCCACCGCGCACCCGGGCCCAGGTGGTCGGCCGCGCCGAGGTCGTTGGCCACCGTGTACCCGAACACCACCTCTGAGGCCCGCTCCACCGGCACCTGCTTCGCCATCCGGGAGATCACCACGGCGAGTTCCGGCTCGTGCACCACGTTGCTGGAGTACTCCGGCAGCACGATCGGATCATCCGGCCCGATCACGGACGTGTTGGGCTTCAGGAACATGAGCGGCTCCGCCGGCCGCTCCGGCACCTCGCTCCCCCGGTAGTTGGACCCGATCCCGATCACCTTCGAGCGCGGGATCATCGGCGAGAGCAGCCGCGCCCCCTCGAGCGGCACCCGCGCGCCGGTGGTCTGGTAGGAGTCGAACAGGGGGTCCGAGCGGAGCACCACCAGCTCGCCGTCGTCAACAATTCCGTAGGCCGGGGACTCACCATGGGAGAAGCGCGCAATCTGCATGCCCCCAGTTTCCTACACTTGCGCCATGAGCAGCGCGCCCACCACACCCGCAGTCCTCGCGGCGCGCCCGATCCTGCTCCCCGACTGGCGCGAGCGCGAGGCCGCCCACACCGCCCGCGCCGCCGCCCTCACCGCCGCGCGACGCTACCGCGCGGAGCGCCGCCTCACCGATCCGGTGGAGGACTTCCTCTGGGACTACTACTCCCTCAAGCCCCGCCACCTCGCCCGCTGGCACCCGGGCGCCGGTTACGCCCTCCCCGACGACGGCCACCTCGCCTGGCGCGCCACCGCCCGCTGGGTCCGCCGTCTGGGTCCTGACGACGCCGCCCACCCCTCCCCGAACGGCACCTCCCGTCCCGCCCCGCCCGACGACGCCACCCACCCCTCGCCCAACGCCACCTCCCGTCCCACCCCACCCGACGACGCAGCCCACCCCACGCCCGACGGCACCGCACGCGGGGGGCCAGCCCGGGCGCCGTCGTCGGCGATCACGCTGGACACGGACGCGTTCCTACGGGACCGGGGGGAGGACGTGGCGCGGTTGCGGTTCCTGCTCGAGGCGACGGCGCGGCGGACGGCCCGGTTCGCGTGCTTTGGGTGGCACGAATGGGCGATGGTCTACCGCCAGGAGGAGCACCGCCACCCGCTGCCGCTGCGGCTCGGGCAGGAGGGGACGGATGCGGCGGTGGAGTCAGCGGACCTGCGGTGCACGCACTACGACGCGTTCCGCTTCTACACGCCTGCGGCACGGCCGCGGAACGAGCGCGAGCTGACGCGTGAGACGCAACCGCAGTTCGAACAGCCCGGGTGCCTGCACGCGAACATGGACCTCCTGAAGGCGGCGCTGCTGCTGGGGCCCGCGTGTCCTGGTGAGCTGCTGCTGGACGCGTTCGAGCTGGCGCGGCGGATCCGCACGCTGGACATGGCGGCCTCACCGTACGACTGCTCGTCCCTCGGGCTCGAGCCCGTGCGCGTGGAGAGCGCGGCCGGCCGCGCGGAGTACGTGGCGCGGCAGCGGGAGTTCGCGGAGGAGTCGGCGGGGATACGGCGGCGGCTACTGGCCGTGACCGAGCGGGTAGTCGCGTGAGTTCGGGGGTGGAGGTCCGCAACCGCGAGGGAGCACCAGACGGCTGGTGGTTCCCGCGCCGCACCGGCGGCTACCTCGAGGGAGCGAGCGGCCCCAACCGGCTGGTGGGGATTGACGCGGCCCGCGGGCTCGCGCTGCTCGGGATGATCGCGGCCCACGTGGGAGTCACCACCGAGGGCTTCGACTCCCTCGAGGGCTGGCTCTCCCTCTCCCAGGGGCGCTCCTCCGTGCTGTTCGCGGTGGTGGCGGGATTCTCCGTGGGCATCATCTCCGGCCGCCTCACCCCGCACACCGGGGAGCGGCTGGTGCGCACGCGCATGCGGCTGCTGGTGCGCTCGGTGCTACTGCTCGCCGTGGGCGCGTTCCTCCACCTGCTGGACACCCCGATCCTCGTGATCCTCGGGTTCTACGCCACCTGGTTCGTGCTCGCCATCCCGTTCCTGGCGTGGCGGGCGCGGAGCCTGCTGGTGCTCGCCGGGGTGGTGGCGGTGGCGGGACCGGTGGCGAAGTTCTACCTGCCGCCACTGCTGGCGCTTGTGGGGTGGGACGTCTACACGATCGGGGATGACCCGAACGGGGCCCTCATCGGATTCCTCCTCACCGGCGCGTATCCCGGGGTCGTGTGGATGGCCTACATCTTCCTCGGCCTGGGGCTCGCGCGGATCGGCTGGGCGCCGCTCGGCCGGGTCCTCATTCTGCTCGGGGCGGGGGTGGCACTCACCACCGCCGGCTACGCGGGAGGGCCGTGGCTGATCGGGCCCGCGGGCACGGACGTGACCGAGGCTGTGGCCCTGGGCGGCGGGTGGCCCGATCCGGTGATCCTGCTGGTCACCGAACCGCACACCGATTCCATCGCGGAGGTGATGGGCGCAGCCGGCGCGGCCCTGGTGGTGATCGCCGCAGGCCTCCTGATCGCCCGGCGCGCGGCCTGGGTGCTCGCGCCGCTCGCGGCCACCGGATCCATGAGCCTGACCATCTACACGGCGCACGTGGTCTGGGTGTCCGTACTCGGGAGCGATGTGGTGTGGGAGCCGTCCAACGCCAACCTCCTCATGATGGTCCTCGCCCTCACCGGCTTCGCGATGCTGTGGAAGCTGGTCTTCGCCCGCGGCCCCCTGGAGCACTGGGTGCACGTGGCGAGCGTGAAGGCCACTCGCGCCGCCGGCCAACCCGCGGCCACCGGGCTGGGTTAGCCTGCCCCCGTGACCTCGTCCTCCCCCACGTCGCCGCAGCCGCCCGAGCACCAGCCGCCCGGCGGGCGCCAGCAGCTTGAGCACCAGCCACCCGGGCACCAGCAGCCTGAGCACCAGCCGCCCGGGCACCAGCCGCCAGCCCTCCGGCGCGCCCTGTCCACCACCGACGCCGTCTTCATCGGCCTCGGCTCCATGATTGGCGCGGGCGTGTTCGCGGTCTTCCCGGAGGCGGCGAAGTCCGCCGGGGGCTGGCTGCTGCTCGGCCTCGTGATCGCCGGGTTCGTGGCCTTCGCCAACGCCACGTCCTCTGCCCAGCTCGCCGCCCGCTACCCCACCTCGGGTGGCACCTACGTCTACGGCCGCGAGGTGCTGGGCCCCCGCTGGGGCTTCGCCGCGGGCTGGTGCTTCCTGATCGGCAAGACCGCCTCCGTGGCGGCGATGGCCCTCACCTTCGCCACGTACGTGGCGCCCCCCGAGTGGCGCGGTCCGGTGGCCGCGGCCGCGGTGGCCGTGCTCGCGGCCGTCAACTACGTGGGCGTCACCCGCACGGCCCTGCTCACCAAGGTCTTCGTGGTCATCACGTTGGCCGCCCTCACGACGGCGATCCTCGCCTCCACCGGTACCCTCACCTCCGCCCCGGCTCCCCTCATCGAGCTCGGCGAGGTGCCCGGCCCCTACGGGATCCTCCAGGCCGCGGCGCTGCTGTTCTTCGCCTTCGCCGGCTACGCCCGGATCGCCACCATGGGTGAGGAGGTACGCAATCCCACCCGCGCCATCCCCCGGGCGATCGTGATCGCACTCGGGCTGGTGCTGGCGCTCTACCTCGTGATCGCCGTGGTGTTGCTGCGCGCGTTCCCGGCGGAGGTGCTTGCCGCCACCCCGGACCCGCTCGCCGCCGCTGTTGCCCATCAGCCGGTGCTCGCCGCGGTGGTGCGCGTTGGCGCCGTGACCGCCACGCTCGGGGCCCTGCTGGGCCTCATCGCCGGGATCGGCCGCACCACCCTCGCCATGGCGCGCGGCGGCGACCTCCCGAAGCCGCTGGCCGCTGTCCACCCCCGCTTCGACACCCCCCACCGCGCCGAGGTGGCCGTGGCGCTCGTGGTGATCGTGGCCGTCCTGCTGGTGGATCTGCGCGGTGCGATCGGCTTCTCGAGCTTCGGGGTGCTGCTCTACTACTTCGTGGCCAACCTCTCTGCCCACCGCCAACCCGCGGCCGAACGCCGCTACCCCCGCTGGCTCCAGGTGGCCGGCATGCTCGGCTGCCTCGCCCTCGCCCTCGCCGTGCCGTGGCCCTCGCTCGTGGCGGGCGCCGCCGTCCTCGCCCTCGGCATGGCGGGCCGGGCGATCGCCGGACGGAACCAGGCCCGGCGCCGAACCTGACCCGGGCGTACGGAACCGGACTCCCGCCGTCGGGAACCGGACCCGGCGCACCCAACCGGACCCGGCGCACCCAACCGGACCCGCGCACCCAACCGGACCCGCGCACCCAACCGGACCCGCGCCGCCCGAAAGTGCGAGAATGCCGGGGTGACCCCCTCCGTTCCCGTGCGCGCGCCTGCCCTCAACGTCCTCCTCGACGACGTGGAGGATGCCCGTGAGCGCGGCGAGGACACGGACGAGCTGCTCTACATGGGCTTCCACGAGTGGGCGGAGTCCACCGGCCGCCCGCTCTACGACCACCAGGATGAGGCACTCGCCGCGCTCCTGGACGGAAGCCACGCGATCGTGGCCACCCCCACGGGCTCCGGCAAGTCCCTCATTGCGGCCGCCGGGATCGCCGTGGCGCTCGCCCGCGGGGACCGGGCCTACTACACGGCCCCCATCAAGGCGCTGGTGAGCGAGAAGTTCTTCGACCTGATCGGCCTGTTCGGTGCCGCCAACGTGGGAATGGTGACCGGGGACGGCTCCGTGAACGGGGATGCGCCCATTATCTGCTCTA
>CAZTOM010000086.1:0-8677 GCA_964615555.1 uncultured Actinomycetaceae bacterium | reverse complement strand
GATCCCGGGCGATGTGCCGGGGAACTTCCACTCGGCGCTGCGGCAGTTGCAGGACCGGGCCACGTACTTCTACTCAGGCTCCGGCAAGTACTGGTACGACCTCCAGGCTAACATCACCCGCCGTGCGAAGGACCAGGCGGAGCGGCTGCAGCAGGAGGAGGTGTGGGCGGAGATTGTGGCACGGTTGCACGGCCAGTCTGCGCAGCGTGGTGAATTCGTGCGGGTGCACGTGTGCCCGGAATCGTCCGCTGATATTCCGGACGTGGACGAGGCGCGATTGGTGATCTTGCACCCGCGGTACACACACAAGCGCCGTGAAGCTGGGTCCGCTGCTTCGGTGTTTGCGAAGGAGGCGACGGAGAAGCGCGGTGCTGGCCATCGCGAGCACCGGAACATGGTGGTCTTCCTCGCTGCTGATGAAGACCGGATGGGTGAACTTGAGCTCGCGGTGCGGGACTACCTGGGGTGGTCTGCCGTGGTGCGGGATCAGGACGAGCTGGATCTGACCGGGAACCAGAAGAACCAGGCCGCGGAGCGGCGGAAGCAGGCGGACGAGACGGCTTCCGCGCGGTTGCTAGGGGCGTTCCAGTGGGCTCTAGTTCCAGTTGGTCAGCCGGTGACGATCGAGGAGACTCGAGTTGAGGGGGCATCTACTTCTCTGGCGGAGAGAGTCTCCCGGCGGCTGATCACCGATGGTGCTCTGATCACGCGTTACTCGGCGGCTCCAATCCGGAGCGCTCTGGAGGAGCATGCGCGCACGTTGTGGGCAGATGGCCACGTGAGCGCAGGTGCGATGTGGCGTCAGTTCGCTGACTACGCCTACATGCCGCGGGTGAAGAACCAGGAGGCATTCTTCGACGGGATGCACGCTCAGCCGACGTTGTGGACGTACGAGGGCTTCGCGTTCGCGCGCTCGTACAACCAGGAGGAGGGTCGGTACCAGGGATTGGTGCTTCCCACGGATGACTCCACGCCTCTGATTACTGGCACCACCTTGATCGTTCAGCCGGAGATTGCGGTGGAGCAGCGGCAGAAGGATCTCGAGGAGGAGGCGCGGAGACGGGGCGAGCAGCCACCAACTGTAGCCGCGCCTGAGGACGGCGGCGCTGAACCTCCGCCAATGCCGGGATCCACGCCACCGCCACCCACCGTGCCTGAGACGCCGAGCAAGAAGCGCTTCTTCGGCGTGAAGGCCCTGCGGCCAGATCTCTACGCAAAGGACTTCAAGGACCTCTCGGACGAGGTGGTCCAGGCCTTGCGCAATCACTCCGGCACGACGGTGAGCATCCGGGTGGAGATCGAGGCAACGAACGAGGCGGGTTTCAGCGAACATGTGGTCCGTACCGTTAGTGAGAACACCGCAACCCTGAAGTTCGAAGATGCTGGGTTTGAGGACGGTTGATGATCGGGCAAGCCGACTGTCCGCGAGGTGCTGACATCAATCGTAATCGCACGATTCCGCAGTATTGGAGGCAGGTCGTACTGCTCAGTATCGGTGCGCTTCTCTCCATTCTGCTTCTTTTCGGTGCAATCCCTCCCGAGGGAATTCCAACTATCGTCGCGGCATTGATAGCTGGCTCGATTGCTCTTACGATCAACGAGAGCGTTCGTGAGAGGCGCGACCGAGATGCTAGGGCCTTGGAGAGAGAACGGGAGGCTGCAGCAAGCAGACATCAGCAAGAGATCGCCCTTCGCATCCGTTCCCAGCGTGAAGATGTGTATGCCGAGGTAATGGCACACTTGTTAGCTTCATTTACCGGCGGCTCGGAACTCTCCGAGTTCCACGTTAGAAGCAAGATCGTGCTCTGGGGGACGGATGAAGTCATCCAATCTTACAAGACCTAGCGAGACGCTATTAGTGATCTGAGTGGACAAGGTAATGTGCCAATTCCGGTCGAACGCAAAGCTGAGATTCAACAAACCCTGGCGGCAATCGCCCTAGCGTTCAGGAGTGAGTTGGTCGACGGTCCGAAGAGTGAGATCACGATCTCTGATCTGACTAGAGCTCTTATTGACGATGCAACGACGTGAGTTAGTAGCCTCTGGAGTTGGTTAACCGCCCCGGGTGTGGTTGAGGGTGTGATTCCACGGAAGCGCGGGACGGCAAGTTCGTCCATGATCCGGATCATCAAGCCGGACTCGAAACTGGAAACGATCCGGATCCTGGGCGACAAAGTCTCCTCCGCTGGTGTGAGAGCGTCCTCGAATCTAGCGACGTAATCCAAGCGTCCCTCCACCCTTAGCGAATCAGCTCCCAGGAGTACGCCCCGCCGCTGCGGAGCAACCGCTGAGTTCGACCTCGGAGATATGGTCAAGCGGCGAGAATCTCACTTTTCTACCGTGGTGTCAGCCGGATCTGGATGTCTTCACGGGCGCCAACTCCCTCAGTTCCCTGCTCGCGTAGCAGCTCCAACATGTCCTCCTGGCGCGGCTGGCCGAAGGTGAGCCGGTACAGCGCCACGTCTCGCTTCACGCGCTCGTAGCGCGCCATGTCTGAACTCATCACGAACGGCACCACATGCCGCTCGATCTTGGCATCGCCCGGGTAGACCCACGAGGGTGTGAAGTCGCCGTACTCGCTGCGGAGGTCCTGGGCCAGCTTCCACGCCGTCGACCACGGGTCGCGGCCCGGATCCTGCAACACGGCCGCTCCATGGTGCTGGGCCACGTTCTTGCGGATCGCGTGGCCGCGGTAGCGGTCCACCCGCCCCTCGCGCTGCTCAAAGTCCACCGGGTTCGGTGGTGTGTTCCAGTGGAACACCGAGTGGCACCACCAGTGGAAGTCGATGCCCTCCTGGCCCACCGAGGTGGAAGCGAGGACAAACGGCCAGAAGGGACTATTGAATGAACGCCGCACCTCCGGTTGGCGGGCATCCTCCGCCTTCTGCCTCCTGCCCCCGTAGCGCAGTGCAAAGTGGGCGGTGAAGGGGATCGTCTCCTGCGGCTGATCCACATCGAGTGCTCGGTAGGTGGTGGTCCGCAGGTTGATTGCCTGGGCAGCCGTCCATGCGAGGTCACGGATAGCCTCAGCATCCAGTTCGCCACCAAACTGGTCGGAACGGAGGTGGTGGAGATACTCGTCCATCACCGCCTGAAGGTTTCCCCACGCGGAGTACTGCAGGACCCGGCGCCAGTACGGTGCCTCGTCCGTTACCTGTTCGAGCAGCTTGATCACGTGGGGGCGATTGAACAAGGACCGTAGACCGTTGGCGAGCACCATCGCTGCCACCACATGGTCCGCCGATCCCACGAGCTTCCACGGAATCAGACGCCCCAGAGCCCGGTACGCCACGTTTCCGGGAGAGTTCAACGCAATGTCTGCCAGCACGTTGAGAGTGCGTCGATCCGGCCGGCTCCTGCGAGTGTGCTGAAGCTCCCGCGCCAGCGCGAGGTGTGCCTGAAGACCAGCGGAATCACGTTGGTGCTCCTCGTCATCCATCTCACCTGTTCCGGCGATCGCGGAGATCACCTGCGCGTCGGTTATCCCGGACGACCAGGTCTCCGGGGACGAGAAGGCGGTACGCCAGGGGCCCGAGCGCATCCCGGACTCCCCGTCCGCCTCACCCTCGTCCAGCCACTCCCGCTCGCCCAATCTCCGCGCCAGGACGGCGCGCACCGTGCGGAAGGCATCCTCCTCCGGCAGCGGAGTGCCGCCCCGTTCCTTCACCAGATTCAGCGGATCGGCAATCTCGGCAATGCGGGCGAAAGGCCAGAACAGCAGCATCGTGGACATCCGGGCCGGCCGTCCCTCACGGAGTTGGTACTGCAAGGACCGGGCGATGCGCTTGCGGCCTTCCGGTGTGTAGCTCTCGTAGTTGGTCCCCTCGGCGGCCCGCCGCTCGGCCTCGTAGCTGAGGATGCTCGCCACCGACGGCGGGGTGGCGGCCCACGAGGAGAACACCAACCGCTTCGTCATCCCGGTTACCTCGGGTGAGGCGTACGGCCCCTCGGGTTGGATGTAGGGGAGTGACGGAGGAACCCAGAGCAGCTTCCACCAGCCCTTGTCCAGCGTGCTCGCCACCAGGGCGCGCATCCGGGCGTTGCCGGGATCGAGTTTCTGGAACGCTTCGAGGCCCGCTCGGGAGATGTGCTGGGTCCGCGCCAACTCCCCCGCTGGCGCCGGACTGGCTTCCGCGAGGCGGCGGCCCAACTGGTACCCGTCGCAGAAATTCGCAAAGTACGGGGCCGATTTCCAGTATTCGGGGCTGATGAGATCCCGGTCCTTCGGCTGGCCCACCGCTGAACTCACGTGTTTGAGGGCGACGTACCCGGCCAGGTCTGCCGCACCCACCTCATCGGCACTGGTGAGCACGGTCTCCCGGTGGGCGCCATCTCCCACGGCGGGTCGCTCGGCACGCGACATCACCTTCAGCAGATCGCGTCGCAACCGGTTGGCGAGGGGCGCGGCGCCCTTTCCGGCGATGACCGCAGCCCTGTAGGCCCTCAGGCGGCCGCGGATGTCCTCCGCGGAGACGTCCTCGGCTCCGTTCGCCAAGAATTCGAGAGTCTCCATGAAGTCCCGCTCGTGGCTCTCCTCCCGTTCCTCCGCGTAGGTGAACGGTTTGTACGGGGTGGCCGAGAGCAGGAGAACCTTGGCCTTCCGGTAGTTGAAGAGGAAGTGCGCGAGCTCACCGGCAGCGGATCTCTGATCGAGGAGCTGCCGGAACCTCTGGAACTCGTCGAGGATGATCAGGTCCGGCTGCAGGGTCTCCACGCCAGCCTCGGCCAACACGTGCCGCAACTGTCCCACGAGTTCCCGCCGGCGGTACCACTGCTCACCGGTGAGCTCGGTGGTGTAGAGCGTGTCCGAGACCAACTGGTGGAGCGCCCCCACGAGGCCCCGATCGCGGGTTCCCCGATAGAAGGCCGACAACACGGCCTGATCGATCCCGGCTGGTCCAATCTCCGACTCCAGCTCTGCGATCACGCGATCAAACGATTCGAGCTTCGCAACGCCCACCTGGAAGAGCCGGCGCACTGCCTCATCGCGGTCACCCGAGAAGTCGGACCAGTTCCGCAGCGCGAGGTACAGCATCGCCCGCTCCGCCGCCGTGCCGGTGGACATACCCATCTCGAATGACGTCCCCGGAGTGAAGGAGATGATGTTGACCGGCTTCCCCTCCTGCCCATTGCCGGCGAGCTTGGCGCTCTGCGCGCCCAAGAGGGTGAGCCGGCTCGCGAAGGGCATGGCATCGCTTCCGGGAATCCGGAGCCGACGGATGTTCTGGCGGGCGAGGTCCGTATTGGAGCACACGTAGACCACATCGATTCGGTCCACATCTGGATCGTGGTTCAGGTGGTCCACCGCGCGGGCGATCACACCGCGAGCCACGAGGCTCTTCCCGAGTCCCGTCTCGTCCGCCACGAGGAATCGTGAGGCTGCGCGCTGCCCGTAGAACTGCTTGGCCACATGCCTGACGGTGGCGCGTTGGAATCCCATGAGGGTTCGACGTACCTGGGGCCACACCTCTTCGGTCACTGTTCGCCCCCGATCATCTCTCGCGCCTTCGCCACCTCGACCCACAGCTCCTCGAAGCCATTGGGGAGGTGCTGCCGACCCGCCTCGGTCCGCTGCATTCGCTCAACCAGGGACCCGATGTCATCGAGCACCTCGGGCTTGGACGCCAGCGCGCGGAGGATCAGCTCGAGGAGGCCCTGACCTCCGAGCTGGACGAAGCCATGCTTCGCGTCCCACCCACCGCCGCCGCCGTCCGAGAGGTTCGCAAACATGGAGGAGTCCCCCAGGCTCAGCAGGAGCAGGATGAACCGCAGGAACTTCTCGGGGCTGTCGATCTGCTTCGCGAGGATCACATCCAGCCGGTCGGGAGGATCTCCCACCAGATCGGCGAGCAGTACAGCGCTCGCAGAAGCATGCGGGCTGGTGATCCGAAGGACGAGGAACGGGGTGACATCCTCGGTGCCCACGCCTGCGAAGCGCTCCCCTACGAGGCCGCTCCCAAGGGTTCGGACCCGCCCAGGGACCGTGAGGAGCTCGAGTTCCGCCTGCCAGCCCTGAGGAAGCCGGTAGGGCTTCTCGCTGCTGACTTCCAGGGTGTAGCGCGCATCAGCCCCGTCTTCGCGCACGACCCGCACAGTGTGGGGAATTCCTCCGATGCGTCGCAGCGCCCGATCGAGCTCGCGCTGCGCTGTCTCCTCCGCGTCTGGCTGTTCACCACCTGTGGGGTGGTACTCCTCCAGGAGGGGCCCGAACCCCTTGTCCAGGCTCACCAGTGCATCGCGCCCGAAGTGGTTCCGGTGCCCCTCCATCTCCACCAGGAGTTCCGTGTTGGTGGTGAACGCCGCGCTGGTGGCGTTCGCACTGCCGAGGAACAGGCGTCGCCGGCTCCACTGATCCGGAACCCGCGTCACGAACAGCTTCGCGTGCAGCCCAGTGAGCAGGGACGTGGCCCTCTCCGGGGGCCGCTCGGCTGCCTCCCCCTCGATCTCTGCAGGAGCGTCCGTCTCCGCGTCGACGACGAAGCCTGGGTCGAGTACGTGCGTGCGGATCCGTTTGATGGTGGCTGGGTCGAGCTTCTCCAGTTCCTCCGGACGGGAGACGACCACGCACCCGCGGGGCACCTGGAGGACCCCGGTGAGTGCGTCGTCGTCGAGGAAGGGGGAGACCACGAGCGTGGGGGAGGACGGGGGCGGGAGGGAGGCGCCGGCGTCGTAGAGGTGGAAGCGGACGCTCCGGACGAGTTCCGGGAGTTCCCATTCCACGCGGGAGAGCTCATCCGCAAGCTGGCGGACGCGCGCGGCGCGCTCGGGATCGAGAGGGCGGACGGTGCGGCCGGGGAGCGAACGGATCAGATCGGCGAGCCCGGCGTTGGACTCGAGGGGGGAGTCGGTGCTGCGGACGGAATCGAGGCGGAGTGAGATGTCCCAGGTGCGGTCATCCGTGAGATTGCGGGAGAGCACGAGGACTCGGTAGCTGGTGAGACCGGAATCGTCGCGGTACCTGACGCACCACACCTTGGGGTGGAACAGCCCGCCGCGGGGAGCCCGGACCTGGTGGACCATCGGCTCCACGAACGCGAGGAGTGCGGGGGCCGAACGGGGCACGCACACCATGCCAGCCTGGCAGAAGATGTCGATCGCGCTGGCGGCGGAACGGATCGCCTCCATGGCGGAGATGGGGTCCGGGGTGCTGGAGCGGAACGCGTGAGAGCTGAAGGCGAGTGGCGGTAGAAGGGCGGCGTTCAGGCCGAGTGTGAAGGTGGTGGCGACCGCGGCATCGAAGTGGAAGCCGTCTGGGGGGCGGAGGTCATCCAGGAGGACCACGCGGTTGTGCGGGGAGAGCGGCGAGCTCTGGTCAGAGGAGGTCATTCACCATCCTCCTGACGTTCGACCAGCGGAACGTGAGCTGGCTGGCGGCGGACTCACCCAGCCAGGTGGCAAGCAGTTTGGGATTCCGGAGCCGCGATTGGGCTCCCTTGCGGCGTTCGCGCCGGGCGACCATCTCTTGGAACGCGGGATCGTTTGCCGTGGCGATGGGGCCGCGGGTGATGGTGGAATCGATCCAGTCGAGGATGAAGTTGAAGGTGTGTGGCTGGATCCTTGGGTTGTGGCCATGGAGGAGTGCGCGCATTCCGCCGGGCGACCACGATTCGGTCAGGCGGGCGTGTTCGGCATGGACGTGTTCTGACCAGGCCTCGATGCGCTCCTGGTAGTGGGCGACTGGTTCATGCACGCGGTCAAGCTCGGGATTCTTCTCGTACTCCCGGGCCACCAGCAGGTTGTAGACGAGCTGGGCGCCGTGGATCGCGGTGCTGAACACGAAGGCGTGCCGGAGGGGCTCCCCCCAGTCCAGGTCAACCGTGTGCCACGGGAAGTGGGAGGTGGAGGGGATGCGCTTACGTGCGCTGACGAGGTGGGCGAGGAGAGACCCGGGGACCGAGGCAAGGATGCGCTCGGAGAGCCACTGGGCCTCCTCCGGACGGAGGTTGAGCCCGCCCGTGACCGTCCCCGGGAACTCGGCCGGTGGTTGGGGGAGCGATGGATGCCATGCGCCAATGGCGCGATCCGCGAGTTCGGTGGCCGCCTCCAGATCTGACCGGGGGGCATCATCGAGATGGTTGCGATCCGTGGGACGGGTCAGGATGCCGTAGCGCTCGAGCCCACCCCAGTAGACATCCGACGGAAGAGCCTTCACGGCTGCGCCGGCGCGGGCTCCGATGACCCCCTCCTCGCCCTGCGGCATTGCCGAGATGATGGACCGTTCGGTTGTCCTGCCGGCCCGGCCGCGGGCGTCTCCTGTGACGCGCAGGGCGGAGGGCGTGGTGTAGCACCAAGGGACGATCAGGAAATAGCGCGAGCGCGTGTGCAGGGTGGAGGTGCCGGGAAAGAGGATGTCGCTGAAGGCGTCACGCACCTGCCCGATGCCGATCTCGTCGCGGCCCTCCTTCTGGGTGAACATGCTGAGGAGCTCCCGCGCGAGCCGACGCTCTTCGGAGGTGGTGTCCAACCACGCGAGGGTCGAGGGCATAGGGCGAACGGGTCCTTTCGTCTCGTATGACCGTAGCCGACGACGGACGCGTTCAGGTTGGATCGGGCTGCGTTAGGAGAGCAGTGGTCAATGGACTCGAGGTTTCTGGAACCCGCAAGCCTTGACATGATCTAGGTCACGCCAGAAGAGCTCATCGAACACTGCGAGGGAATTTTGACGGCCTACAAGGTG
>CAZTOM010000085.1:0-8712 GCA_964615555.1 uncultured Actinomycetaceae bacterium | reverse complement strand
GCGGACGCACGCGATCCCCGCGCGCACACGTGCCTAGGATTGCGCCGTGCACCCACTCGACCGGCGGATCCTCGCACTCGCCATCCCGGCGCTCGCCACGCTCGTGGCCGAGCCCCTGCTGGTGGTGGCGGACACGGTGATCGTGGGGATGCTGGGAGTGGCCCAGCTTGCCGGCCTCACGATCGCGAGCTCCGTGCTGGGTGTGGTGGTGGGCCTGTGCATCTTCCTCGCCTACGGCACCACCGCCACCGTCTCGCGGCGCCTCGGTGCGGGCGATCGCGCCGGCGCCATCCAGGGTGGCATCGACGGCATGGTCCTCGGCGTGGTGGTGGGCGCCGTCCTCGGCATCACGATGGCCGCACTGGCCGCGCCCGTCCTCTCCCTCTACGGCGCCACGCCGGCCGCCACGGCGCACGGGGTCACCTACCTGAAGATCGTGGCGGCGGGCGTGCCCGCCCAGCTCGTGATCCTCGCCTCCACCGGCGTGCTGCGCGGCCTGCAGGACACCCGCACGCCCCTCTACGTGGTGCTCGGGATCGCCACCCTCAACGTGGCCCTCAACATCCTCTTCGTGCTCGGCCTGGGCATGGGGATCGGCGGCGCCGCACTCGGCACGGCCGTGTCCCAGTGGACGGGCGCCGCAATCCTCTCCGCCGTGGTCCTGCGCGGCGGGCGGCGCGAGGGCGTGGGCCTGCGCTTCGCCCCGGCCGGGGTCCTCGCCCAGGCCCGCTCCGGCGGCTGGCTCGTGCTGCGCTCCGCCGCCCTCCACGCCGCGCTCGTGGTCACCACCTACGCGGCGGCCGGGCTCGGGGAGGCCTCGCTCGCCGCCCACCAGGCCGCGAACTCCCTGTGGATGGTGGCCGTGTTCGCCATGGACGCGCTCGCCATCGCCGCCCAGGCACTCGTGGGCCTCAGCCTCGGCGGCGGCGACGTCTCCGCCTCCCGCGGCATCCTCCGCCGCGTGCTGATGTGGGGTGTGGGGTTCGGCGCCCTGCTCGGCCTCGCCCTCGTCCTCGCCTCTCCCGTCCTCCCCTCCGCCTTCTCCGACGACGGCGCCGTCCACTCGGTCCTCCGCCTCACCCTGCCCGTGCTCGCCGTCCTCCTGCCGATCGGCGCCATCACGTACATGTACGACGGCGTGCTCATCGGCGCCGGCGACGCCCGCTACCTCGCACTCGCCGGGATCGTGTCCACTGGCGTGTATGTGCCCTTCGCGCTGGCGGTGCGGGAGAGTGGCGCCGGGTTGCCGTGGCTGTGGGGTGCGTACGGCCTGTGGCTCGTGGCCCGCGGGATCACGCTGTGGTGGCGGATACGCGGGGAGGCGTGGGCGCGCGTGGGGGTGTGACGCCCGATCGTGGGTGCGGTTATGGCGTGAGGCGGACGGACTCCAGCACGGCCGCGATGTCCGGATCAAAGAAGCCGGGGCCCTTCAGGACCTTGCCGTCCTCTCGGTAGATGGGCTGGCCGTCGGCTCCGAGCTTGGACATGTTGGAGCGCTGCACCTCGTGGAGCACGGCGTCCAGCGGGATACCGGTCTCGAGCGCCATGCCGTAGATGACGTAGATGAGGTCGGCCAGGGCGTCCGCGGCCTCCACGGTGTCCCGGGTGTGGGCATCGGCCGCCACGCACTGGGCCACGGTGGCGAGCACGGCCTGCTCCGCGTCCTCGCCGTAGACGGCGCCCATGAGCTCGGCGAATTCCTCCGCGATGAGGCCCATGCGCATGTGGACGCGCTCAATGTCCACGTTCGCGGGACCCGTGACCACAGGGAGGCGGTAGGTGGAGTGGAACTGGCGCACGAGTGCCTCCGGGTCGCGGGAGCTCGGGATCGCCGGGGCGGGAGTGCCGGCCGCCGTGGTGGTGGGCCCGTCCCACGGGGTGGCGGGCTCACGCGGATCGGTGGGGAGGAGGGAGGCCTGCCACATGTCCCGAACCTCGCCGCCCTCACGTAGCTCGTAGGCCCGCCGGATGCCTTCCCGGACGAAGCCGTGACGCCACACGGCCTTCCAGCTCGGCCAGTTTCCGATCGCCGCCACCCAGGTGATGCGGCGCAGCTTCATCTCCTGGAAGGCGAAGTCGAGGACGAGTGGGATCGCGCGGGCCAGCACTCCGGTGCCACGGGCGGCCGGAGCCACCCAGTAGCCGAGTTCTGCCTGCCACGGAGGCGTGGTGCGGCCGGCGTCCACCATGAGGTCGATCATGCCCACGAGCTGGTTGTCCCTGCGGATCCCCCAGGAGGCACCGCCGTGGGTCCAGATCCGCGGGACGTACTCCTCCACGAAACCCCGGGCGTGCTCCTCCGTGTAGGGACTGGGGACGGAGGTCCAGTTCGCTATCTCCGGGTCCTGGCAGGCGGCCGTGATGGCGGGGATGTCCACCTCGGTGGCGGGGACGAGCGTGATGCCCTCGCCCTCGAGGACCACCGGGGTGCGGGCCAGGGGGAAGTCGGTGTCGCTGTGTGGGGGAGCCGCCTCAGTCATGGACTCGAGGCTAGCGTGCCCAGGCGGGGTGGTGTCGGGTGGGTCCGCGGGCGGCGCGCACGGTAGCCTCGAGGCGATGGGGAAGATAACGGTCAACATGGTGTCCGAGTCCGAGTTCGGCATCAAGGCACACGGCGTCCACACCGCGCACCGCGAGATGGTCAAGGCCCTGCAGGCGCGTGACGACGTGGAGGTGGTGGTCAACGGCAACGGCCCCGCGGATGTGCTGCACGTCCAGACCATGGGACCCTACGTGATCCGCAAGCTCCTCTCGCGGAAGTACAAGGCCAAGGTGGTCTCCGTGCACGTGGTCCCCGCGAGCCTCGTGGGCTCCCTGCGGGGCGCACGCCTGTGGTCCCCACTCGCCTGGCCGTACCTCCGGGCGGTGTACGGCATGGGGGACGTGATGCTCGCCTGCTCCAGGAACGTGGCCGAGGACCTGGGGCGGATGCGGCTGAAGGGCTACCAGACCTTCTACAACTCGATCGACATGTCCGAGTACGCCACCTCACCCGAGGAGCGCGCGGCCGCCCGGGCTGCGCTCGGGATCGGCAAGGACGAGTTCGTGGTGGTGGGCAACGGCCAGGTCCAGCCCCGCAAGCGCGTGGACGTGCTCGCGGACTACGCCCGCGCGAATCCCGAGGTCCGGGTGTTCTGGGTGGGGGGCATCACCTTCAAGAAGCTCGGCGCGGAGTACTCGGACATGAACGAGCTCATCGAGACGGTGCCCCAGAACATGACGGTCACCGGTGTCATCGACATCGCGGACGTGAAGCAGTACTACCAGGCCGCTGACGCGTTTGTGCTCCCGAGCGAGCAGGAGAACCACCCCATGTGTGTGCTCGAGGCCGCCGGGGCGGGGCTGCCGATCGTGCTGCGGGACATCCCCAACTACGAGGACACGTTCGGGACGGACGTGCTCCTTGCGGGCTCGGATGAGGAGTTCGGGACCCTGATCGACCGCCTGCGCGCCGAGCCGCACCTTCGTGCGGAGTACGCGGCAGGGTCCGGGCGAATCGCGGAGCGCTTCGACTCGGGCGCCGCTGCCGAGCGGCTCGTGACGTTGTACCGGAAGCTGCTCGCGGGCAGGTAGGTTGGCCGGTAAGCGGGCAGGCAACCGGGCCGGGGAACGGACCCGATGATCCAGGCTGGCGGCGCCCCTGCGGACCGCGCGCGGGAGTGGCGCGAACCACGTCCCCGGTGGTCTTCTGGGGCCCGCGCACCGTGTTAGAGTTATCGTCGCTTGCTCCGCTTGGAGCAGGACCACGCGCGAGTGGCGGAATTGGCAGACGCGCTAGCTTGAGGTGCTAGTGCCCGTATTAGGGCGTGGGGGTTCAAGTCCCCCCTCGCGCACAGAAAATCGTTGCAATTGCAACGATTTTCGTGTTTCTGGACCTATTAGGGTGGCGTTCCTGCGACCGGAGGCCCGAAGGTCAGCCGGGGCGTGAGGTAGCCCGGCACGTCCACCGACGGGGCGTGTCAGCCCTGCTGCGCCGGGCCTCTCCATCCTGGCTGCGTGGGTGGGGCTTCCGTGTGCTGCGTGGGACCAGCCGTGTATCCCTGCGGGGGACCGGCCGTGTATCCCTCCGGTGGGCCTGCCGGATACCCCTGCTGGGGTGGTGGGGCGGGATGCGGTTGGCCGCCCCAGCCCGGAGCGGCCTGCGGCACGGCCTCGCCCGATCGCATCTGCATGAAGTGCCACACCGCGCCGGCGGCCCAGCCGATGCCGCCCAGCAGCAGGAAGATCAGGCCGATCCCGGCAAAGCCGCGCGCGTTCACCAGGTTGATGAGCCCCAGGAGCGCCACGAGGCCCGCGCCCACCATGAGCCCGATGTCCACGTTCCGGCCGGGGGCCAGCTTGGGCTCGGAGAACAGGCCCGTGGTGGTGGCGAGTACGGCGCCCCCACCGAGCGCCAGGAGGAGGACCAGGATGCCGAGGCCGGTCTGGAGGCCGATGGCGCCGTAGCCGAGCACGGAGATCCACGGCAGGAACACGGACAGGACCACGGCAATGATGGAGCCCGCGGAGATCTTCTGGGCGAGCGAGAGTCGATCAAGGTTCATGCGCGCCACGTTAGTGAGCACGCGGGGAGGGCAACCATCCCCCTGAGTCGCCCCCGGGGGATCCGAAGGAGGACGCCCCACCGCTCAACTACGTGCCACCGCGCAGGGACGCCTCCCACGCACGGACGCCCCACCGGCGCACGGCCGCCTCAGACCAGCTCCCCGCGCTCCTTCAGGTCCGCCACGATCTGGGCGTGGAACTTCTCATCGATCTTGTACTTGGTCAGGTAGATCAGGTAGCCGCCCAGGATGAGGAAGAAGGGCACCAGCATCATCATCACCTTCATGCCCCACAGGCCACCCTCGGTCACGTCCTCGGGGGTGGGGGCGGAGTTGATTCCGGTGAGGATCACGGTCACGCCCACGATCGCGGTGGCAAAGGCCGAGGCCACCTTCACCACGAATGGCTGCAGCGCATAGGTCACGGCAGTCGATCGCCGCCCCAGCTTCCACTGGCCGTACTCGATGCAGTCCGTCATGAACATCATGAAGAGCACCACCATGGAGGCGGTGGCCACGAACAGGAGCACGCCCGCGATCCCGATGGGGATGATGTTCATGGGGGAGAAGAAGAAGATGATGTACCCCAGCCCGATCACCACGGTGGCGAGCGTGTAGATCTGCCGCCGCGTGAACCGCGCCCGCAGAACCGGGAAGAGCGCGAAGCCGATCAACTGGCTCACCCCCAGTACGAGCGCGAAGATCGAGTACATCTCCTCGTCCTTGTAGGCGTACTTGAAGAAGTACGTCCCGAACGCGGTGGTGGTGTTGTAGCCCGTGTAGAACAGCCCCATCGCGAGCGCCACCCACAGGAGCTGGTCGTTCTTCACCACCGCGGAGATCACCTCGCGCACGCTGGTGTGCTGGTCTACGGCCACGATCTGCGGCTGCCGCACCCCCACGATCGTGACAGCCTGGAACACGAGCATGATGAGGACCACCACCACCACGAACAGTGTCCACGCCGGCGGGTCGCCACCCATTGCGTTCGTCACGGGGAGGATGGCCACCACCACGGCGAACAGGCCGATCGTGGCGAACACCTTCGCGAGCGATCCCGCCTTCTCCCGCTCCTTCGGGTCCAGTGAGAGCGCCGGCAGGAGGGCCCAGTAGGAGATGTCGTTCGTGGTCCACGCGAGGCCCCACATCAGGTACACGGCGCCGAACAGCACCACGAACCACGTGCCCCGCACCCCGAAGTCCGTGAACAGCAGCACCGTCACCACACCGGAGAGCAGCGCGCCGAAGATGATCCACGGCTTGTACGGCCCCCACCGCGTCCTCGTGTTGTCCACGATCCCGCCCATCGCGATGTCCGTGAACGCGTCGAAGATCCGCGCGCCGAACAGGATCCCGGAGACCCACCACATGGTCGCGTCCGGTAGGTCCAGGATGTCCGTGAGGAAGAAGATCAGGAACATCGACTGGAGCGTGTAGACCATGTCCCGCCCGAGTGTCCCGATTGCGAACGTGAAGCGGTTGCGCGTCACGTTGATCGGTTCACCGGAGGCGTCGAGAGGGGGAGGCGTCGTTGCCGTCATACCGCCAGACTAGGCCCTACAGCCGCTCCACCAGGTAGAGGCGCGAGCCGAAGTCCCCGAGTGCCCGCATGCCGGCGTGCGCCCCCGTGCCCTCGAACTGCGGCTGGAGCCGAAGCTGCGCGAGCGCCGCGCCCGTCCCCTCGTAGGACTCCTCGCCGTCGTCGAACCGCTTGCGCTTCGTGATCTCCCGCATGATCAGCCCGTCGCTCCTGATGGGCAGCGGCAGCACGTGCTCGATCAGGTGCCCGAAGCTGGACAGGTCGATGGACTGCTCCCGCGCCCGCACCCGGTAGCGTGCCTCCGCCTCGAGCGGGGGCAGCGGCAGCTCCCGCGGCGGCCGCGCCGCACTCGTCCCGCGCTGGAAGTCCCCGACGACGGCGCCTCCCGCCCCGTCGTCCACGGAGACCACCACCCGCCCACCTTCCGTCACGAGCCGGCGGAGCCGGCCGTACTGCAGCAGCTTCCGGTGCTGCTTGTAGAACGCGATCTGCCGGCGTACCTCCCGCCGCTCCCCGGGGGTGAACCGGCGCGGGTCCAGCTCGTAGCCGAGCAGCCCGAAGGCCGCCACGTTGAACCGAGTGGTGAGGGGCACCTCCCGCAGGGTCTGCATGGAGGGGGAGGCCGCCACGTGGGCACCCATCACGGACTGGGGGTAGAGGTGGGTGAGCCCGAACTGGATGTCCAAGCGCTCGATCGGGTCCGTGTTGTCCGAGGTCCACACCTGCGGGGAGAAGCACATCATCCCCAGGTCGAAGCGGTTGCCGCCGGAGGCGCAGGACTCGAGCAGGATGTGGGGTCGGGGGGAGAAGATCCGGTCCATCACCTCGTACAGGCCCAGGATCACGCGGTGGCCGAGCTCGCCCGGCGCGCAGTGGGCGGACCACAGGTCGGAGAGGTTCCGGTTGGCGTCCCACTTCACGTAGGTGGCCCCGGCCTCGTCGATCGCGGCGCCGATCACCTGCACCAGGTGGTCCCGCACGTCCTGCCGCGAGAGGTCCAGTACGAGCTGTTGGCGCCCCTCGGAGGGGATCCGGCCGGGTACCGCGATCGCCCAGTCGGGGTGGGCGCGGTAGAGGTCGGAGTCCCGGTTCACCATCTCCGGTTCCACCCACAGGCCGAACTCGAGCCCGAGTGCACGCACGTCGTCGCCCAGGCCCTTCAGGCCCTTCGGGAGCTTCTTCGCGTTGACGGTCCAGTCGCCGAGCGCGCGGTGGTCGTCCTTGCGGTTGCCGAACCACCCGTCGTCGAGCACGAACAGCTCCGCGCCGAGCCTGGCCGCCACCCGCGCCATCGAGACCACCGTCCTGTGGTCGATGCTGAAGTGGGTGGCCTCCCAGTTGTTCACGAGCACAGGCCGCTCCCGCCCGGCCCACTCGCCGCGCACCACGTGGTGGTTCACGAACTCGTGCAACGCCGCGGAGGAACCGCCGAAGCCCCGGTCCGACCACGTGAGCGTGGCCTCCGGCGTCTCGAACGCCTCGCCCGGCTCGAGCGTCCACTCGAAGCCGGTGGGGTTGATGCCGGAGCGGACCCGCACCTGCTCGCGCCGGGAGAGTTCTACGGCGGTGTAGTGGTTCCCGGAGTAGACGAGGTTGAAGGCGTACACCTCCCCGGAGGTCTCGGTGGCCCCCCGGGTGGCCAGGAGTACGCCCGGGTTGTGGTTCGCGGAGGAGTACCCGGCGATCGAGGCGTTCACGTACGTGCCGGGCATGACCGGGCGCACGTGCCGGTGGCCCTCGGAGATCCAGGCGCCGTCGAAGGTGACGAGGTCGAAGTCCCTGTTCGGGAGGTCCACCTGCTGGGACATGAGGGAGCGGATGACGATCGTGCCGCCCTCGCCACGTGCCCCCGATCCCTCGCCGGATCCACCGGGCGCATCCCCGCCGGAATGCCGCAACACGGCGCGACGGGTGAGCGTGTCGCACTCCGGAAAGAGGGTGTAGTAGAGCGAGAGGTGGGCGGCGCCGTCGGCGAGGTCGATGCGGAGGGTGGCACACTCTCGGCCGCCGCTGTGGGCGGTGGGCAGGCCCCCTTCCGGGGGGACGGGACCGTCCAGGAGTTCGTGGCCGGTGTAGCGGAAGTCGGAGACGAAGGTGCCGTCGGGCTGGCGGAACTCGGCGGCGGGGCCGCGGTAGTCGCCCTTGCCGAGGCCAGACCAGTCCTGGGGGAGGTAGTCCAGCGAGTAGTGCGCGTCCCCGGGGAGGTACGCGACGCCCTGGGCCACCTCCGGCCACTTCTGGCGGACGGCGTCCAGTTCCGCGAGGTCCGAGATGGGCCCGAGCGCGGCGCCCCAGTGCACGTGCTCGAGGTGGCCGTTCTTCGTCACGCCCACCACGTAGGACGAGGTGGCACCCCGCAGGTGGAAGACGGGGGAGAGGGGCCCGGCGGTGAGCGGGTTGGTGCTCCCGGCGGCAGTGCCGGTGAGGACGTCGATCATGGGTCCATCCTCCCAAACCGGCCCCTGCTGGCCGCCCACAACCGCGCGAGGCGGAAACTTCCGATGTCCCGCCGGCTCAGTGGACTACCTTCAGGCCGATCACGCAGCCGATGAGGCCCAGGATCAGCAGGACTTTCACCAGGCTGACTGGCTCGAGGCCCGTGGCCATGGAGTAGATCACCGCGAGCGA
>CAZTOM010000084.1:4563-8715 GCA_964615555.1 uncultured Actinomycetaceae bacterium | reverse complement strand
CAGATCTCACGGGTCTCGGGGAAGTGGGTGATGTACTTCTCGTCGTTGCAGGGCCAGAGCACGTCCTCGCGCTCGTTGCCATCGGCGTCGATGAGGGGGTAGCCCACGGAGTGGACGGCCGGAACCCAGAAGGCGCCGTCGTTGATGAGGTCCATGGCCTCCGTGCCGATGCGGGTCATGATCCGCATGTTGACCACCACGTACGGGGAGTCTGTGAGCTCCACGCCGAGCTGGGAGATCGGGGAGCCGAGGGGGCCCATGGAGAAGGGGATCACGTACATGGTGCGGCCGCGCATGGAGCCGTCGAAGACGCCCTTGAGGGTCTCCTTCATCTCCTTCGGGTCCGCCCAGTTGTTCGTGGGACCGGCGTCCTCTTCCTTCTCGGAGCAGATGTAGGTGCGGGACTCTACACGGGCCACGTCAGAGGGGGCCGAGCGGGCGAGGAAGCTGTTCGGGCGCTTCTCCTCGTTGAGCTTGATGAACATCCCCGAGTCGACCATCTCCTGGTTCAGGCGGTCGCGCTCCTCGATGGAGCCGTCGCACCAGTAGACGCTCTCCGGCTTGGTGAGCTCGGCAATCTCAGTCACCCATGCAACCAGGTCCTCAGGGGCGTTCGCGGGAGCACCCTCTTTGATCTGGGTGGCATCGACAGTCATGTTTCTCCTCATCGTTTGCTCGCTGCACGCGGTCAACACGGCGAGCGTGGTGGTCAACTGTTCGGTACCGCTGGACCCATCCTCCCCCGTTTCTCCGTGCCCGGGCAACGACGAAGGGCCCACGTCTGCTACCCGTGAACTACAAATCCTCCGGACAATGATGTGAGTTGCGTCGCACGAGCCCGCACAAGGGCCTACCGCCAGGCGGCGCGCTCGTACTGCGGCGGCCAGGGCGGGCCATCCGCGCCGAGTTCGTGCGCCCAGCGCAGCGGCAGCATCGGATCGCGGAGCGCCGCCCGCGCCACCAGCACCGCGTCCGCCCGCTCCTCGCGGATGATCGCGTCCGCAAGCGCGGGATCATCGATGAACCCCACCGTCCCCACCGGGATCCCGGCGGACTCCCGGATCTGCGTGGCCAGCGGGGTCTGGTAGGCGGGACCCACGGGGATCTTGGCCGGCACGTTCGCTCCGGAGGATACATCGATCAGGTCTGCCCCCGCGCGGCGCAGCCACTTCCCCACCTCCGCGAAGTCCTCCACCACGAGCCCACCCTCGGTCCAGTCGGTGGCCGAGACGCGCACCAGGATCGGGAGGTCCACCGCGGAGCGCACCGCCTCCACCACGTCCACCGCGAGCTTCGCCCGCTTCTCGAGCGAGCCGCCGTAGGCGTCCGTGCGCTCGTTCGAGAGCGGGGAGAGGAACTCGTGGAGCAGGTAGCCGTGGGCGGCGTGGATCTCAACGGCGTCGAAGCCGGCGTCTACGGCGCGCACCGCCGCGTCGCGGAACGCGCGGACCACCTCGTCCACCTCGCGCTCGGTGAGTTCGGATGGCTCGGCGTACCTGGGGTAGGGGATCGGTGAGGGTGCGCGCGGAACCCAGCCTCCGTCGTCGACGGGAATGGACGCCCCGCCCCCGTGGGAGCCGGAGGGGCGGTCCCACGGACGGAACGTGCTGGCCTTGCGCCCGGCGTGGGCGAGCTGGACGGCGATGCGGGCGCCGGCGCGGTGCACGGCGGAAACCACGGGCTGCCAGGCGCGGCGCTGCGCCTCGTTCCAGATGCCGGCGTCCTGCGGGGAGATGCGGCCCTCCGGCAGGCCGGCAGTGGCCTCGGTGAGGAGGAGTCCGAAGCCGCCGAGTGCGCGCGGGACCAGGTGCGTGAGGTGCCACTCCCCCACCTGGCCGTCCAGGTTCTCGCACGAGTACTGGCACATCGGGGAGAGCCAGAGGCGGTTGGGGAGGGTGAGATCGCGCAGCGTGATGGGATCGAAGAGTCCGGCCATGGGTCCCAGACTAGGGCTTGCGCGGCCCCGTGGGAGGCATTGGAGCCCGGCGTGCGGGAGCGCCCCCAGCGCGCCCATCACTCCCCAGGACCTCGGAAGCGCAGGACAAACCCGCAGGCCACGCGCCGTCGAGCCTCCCGGCGCCAGCGCGAATCGCCTCTACTATCTGGGGTCAGCGTGTATCCCACGCGTCCCATGAGGCAAAGGAGCCATTCATGTCTGGACCCCTCACGATTGCGGTGTTCGTCCTCGCCATCGTCTTGATGATCCTCGCAATCTCCAAGTGGAAGGTGCATCCCTTCCTCGCGATCATGGGCATCGCCCTGATCTTCGGCCTCATCGCCGGAATCCCCCTCGTGGACCTCAAGGACGCGGACGGCGCCGTCACAACGCCGGGTATCGCGACCGTGATCGGCCAGGGGTTCTCCTCAACGTTCACGTCCATCGGAATCGTCATCATCTTCGGTGCCCTGATCGGTGCCATCCTCGAGGCCACGGGCGGCGCGCTCAAGCTCGCTGACATGGTCGTGCGCCTGGTGGGGCGCAAGCGCCCGGAACTCGCCATGCAGCTCATGGGCTGGATCGTCTCCATCCCCGTGTTCTGCGATTCCGGATTCGTGATCCTCAACCCCATCCGCCGGGCACTGGTGCGCCGCACCGCCACCTCATCCGTGATGATGTCGATGGCCCTGTCCGGAGGCCTCTACATCTCCCACGTGTTCATCCCGCCCACCCCGGGCCCCATCGCGGCGGCCGCCAACCTGGGGATCGGGGACAACCTCATCCTCGTGATCGGCATGGGCGTGATCGTCTCCATCCTCCCCATGACGGCGCTCGCCTTCACGGCCCGCTGGATGGGACGCCGCGAGCAGGCTGGCGACGAGACCTCCTCCGATTCGGACGAGGTGGTGGAGACCTATGAGGAGCTGGTGGCGTCCTACGGCCGGCTGCCCAACGCCTTCCTGACCCTCGGCCCCATCCTGGTGCCCATCCTCGCGATGGCCATGGGCTCGGTCTCCAGCGCCCTCGGCTGGGGCGGCCTCCTCGGTCAGGTGTTCGGGTTCCTGGGGACACCGATCATCGCCCTCGCGCTCGGCCTCATCATCGGCGTGTTCACCATGCTCGACGGCGGCCGGCTGGGCCGCTTCTACGAGCTCACCGAGGAGACGCTGA
Source organism: uncultured Actinomycetaceae bacterium (assembly GCA_964615555.1). Lineage (GTDB taxonomy): Bacteria > Actinomycetota > Actinomycetes > Actinomycetales > Actinomycetaceae > JAAZBW01. The sequence continues at coordinate 5,606 of CAZTOM010000084.1, read as the reverse complement.
AGACGGTGGGACCGATCCTCTTCATCACGGCCGCAGGCGGGGTCCTCGGCCGCGTGATCGCCAACACCGAGATGGTTCCGTACATCACGGAGAACGCCAGCGCGCTGGCCACGTTCGGGATCTTCTTCCCGTTCCTGCTCTCCGCGATCCTGAAGACGGCCCAGGGCTCCTCCACGGTCGCCCTGGTCACCACGTCGGGCATCCTCGCGCCCATGCTCCCCACCCTCGGCCTGGACACCCAGCCGCTCATGGCACTCACCGTGATGGCGATCGCCGCGGGGGCCATGACGGTCTCCCACGCCAACGACTCCTACTTCTGGGTGGTCACCAAGTTCGGTGCCATGCAGCCGGAGCAGGGCTACCGCACCCAGACCCTCATGACCGGGATCCTCGGCATCACCTCGATGGTGGGGATCTTCATCATCTGGCTGATCCTGAGGTAGGCCATGCGCATCGTCGTCGCCCCCGACTCGTTCAAGGGCTCACTTACCGCCGTCCAGGCCTGCGAGACGGTGGCGACGGCGCTGCGGGAGGTGATCCCTGGCGTCACCGTGGACCTCGTACCCGTGGCCGACGGCGGCGAGGGCACCGTGGAGGCGTTCCTGCTCGCGGCGGGCGGGCAGTCCCACACGGAGAGGGTGACCGGGCCGCTTGGCGAACCCGTTGACGCGGCCTGGGCCCTCCTGCCGGACGGCACCGCCGTCATCGAGATGGCCGCCGCGGCCGGCCTCCCGCTCGTGGGCACCGACCGCCGCACCCAGGACGCCACCACGTTCGGGGTGGGCGAGCTCATCCGGGCCGCCGCCCGCTCCGGGGCCCGCCGCCTCGTGGTGGGCCTGGGCGGGTCCGCCACCACGGACGGGGGGTGCGGCGCCGCCGCCGCGTGCGGCGTGCGCTTCTTCGACGACGACGGCGCCCCCTTCGTCCCCGTCGGTGCCACCCTCTCGCGCATCTCCCGTATCGACGCCTCCGGGTTGGATCCGGAGGTGGCTCGGATTGCCGCGATGTGCGACGTGGACAACCCCCTCACGGGCGAACACGGC
>CAZTOM010000084.1:1518-4463 GCA_964615555.1 uncultured Actinomycetaceae bacterium | reverse complement strand
GGCTCGGATTGCCGCGATGTGCGACGTGGACAACCCCCTCACGGGCGAACACGGCGCCGCGGCCGTGTTCGGGCCGCAGAAGGGGGCAACCCCAGAGCTGGTCCGCTCCCTCGATGACGGGCTCGCCCACCTCGCACAGGTGGTGCGGCGCGACCTGGGCGTGGAGGTGGAAGACCTTCCCGGCGCCGGCGCTGCCGGGGGCCTGGGTGGCGGGATGGTGGCGTTCTTTGGCGCCGAGCTCCGCCGCGGCGTGGACGCCGTGCTCGACGCCGTGGGGTTCGCGCAGAAGCTGGCCTCGGCTGACGCGGTGATCTCTGGGGAGGGCTCGTTCGACTCCCAGTCGCTGCGGGGGAAGGTGGTGCTGGGCGTCTCCCGGCGCACCCGCGAGCCGGGCGTCCCCCTGCACGTTCTCGCGGGGCGGGTGGACCCCGGCGTGCGGGATGTGCTCCGGGAACACGGGATCGCATCCGCCCGGGCGATCACCCCCGAGGGAATGGACCTCGAGGAGGCCATGGAGCGGGCCGGGGAACTCCTGTCGGCCGCCGCGCGCGACCTCGCCAAGGACCTGGCCTAGCGTCCCGCGCGCCAGCCACCGCCGTGCGGCGAGCGGATGACGGTAGCCAGGTTCCGCCGTCGGGGACCGGGAAGGCCTACGCGAGGGCGTGGCGGACGATCGTGGCCTCGCGATCCGGGCCCACGCCGATCGAGGAGATGCGGCAGCCGGAGATGGACTCGAGGTACTCGATGTAGTCCTGCGCGCCGGCCGGGAGCTCCTCCCAGGTGCGGCAGTGGGAGATGTCCTCGGTCCAGCCGGGGCGGGTCTCGTAGATGGGCACGGCGTGGTGGAAGTCGGACTGGTTCACGGGCATCTCGTCGAAGCGGACGCCGTCCACCTCGTAGGCCACGCACACCGGGATCTCACCGAGGCCGGTGAGGATGTCCAGCTTGGTGATCACGAGGTCCGTGAGGCCGTTGATGCGGGAGGAGTAGCGGGCCACCACGGCGTCGTACCAGCCGGTGCGGCGGGGGCGACCGGTGGTGGTGCCGTACTCCCCGCCGGTGACGCGGAGGAACTCGCCCTTCTCGTCCTCGAGCTCGGTCGGGAAGGGGCCCTCGCCCACGCGCGTGCAGTACGCCTTGGCCACGCCCACGATCCGGTCCAGGCGGGTGGGGCCGATCCCGGTGCCGGTGGCCGCGCCGCCCGCGGTGCAGTTGGAGGAGGTGACGAAGGGGTAGGTGCCGTGGTCGATGTCCAGCATGGTGGCCTGGCCGGCCTCGAAGACAAGGGTCTTGCCCTCGTCCAGGGCCTCGTTGAGCAGGAGGGACGTGTCTGCCACCATGGGGCGCAGGCGGTCCACGTAGGACAGGAGCTCCTCCACGATCGCATCCACCTCCACCTGGCGGCGGTTGTAGACCTTCACGAGCAGGGCGTTCTTCTGCATCAGGGCGCCCTCCACCTTCTGGCGGAGGATCGAGGGATCGAACAGGTCCTGGATCCGGATACCCACGCGGGTCATCTTGTCCCCGTACGTGGGGCCGATCCCCCGGCCGGTGGTGCCGATCTTGCGCTTGCCGAGGAACCGCTCCGTCACCGTGTCCATGGTGCGGTTGTAGGAGGGGATCACGTGCGCGTTCGCGGACACCTTGAGGCGGGAGCAGTCGATGCCGCGGGCCTCGAGGTCGTCGATCTCCTTGAAGAGCACCGCCAGGTCCACCACCACGCCGTTGGCGATCACCGGGGTCACGCCCTCGGTGAGGATGCCGCTGGGGAGCAGGTGGAGCGCGTACTTCTCCTTGCCCACCACCACCGTGTGGCCGGCGTTGTTGCCGCCGTTGAACTTCACCACGAAATCGGTGGCGGATCCGAGCTGGTCGGTGGCCTTCCCCTTGCCCTCGTCCCCCCATTGGGCCCCGAGCACGACGATCGCCGGCATGGCGCACTCCCCTTCACATCTGGTGGCGCGCGGGCTCGCCGCGCAGGACACGGCTAACAGGGTACTCGGCGAGGGGGTGGGTGCGCCCGGGAGTCCGGCCAGTGAGGACGGGGGGTGAGCGGCGGCGTCGGGGAGGAAGGTGCGAGAGGTGGGGGCGGCATCGGGGAGGGAGGGACGGGAGGTGGGGGCGCCGTCGGGGAATGGTGGGCGTGGGGTTACCGGACGGACACGCGGCGCCACTAGCGTGGCGGGTGTGTTGACCAAGCGTTCGGTACCGCGCGTAATCGCGCACCGTGGCATGAGTTCGCTGGCGCCGGAGAACACTCTGGCGGCGTTCCGGCTGTGCGCGGAGCACGGGGTGAGCCGGTTCGAGCTGGACGTGGACCTGCTGCCGGACGGCACGGTGATCGTGATCCATGACAACAAGCTGGACCGCACCACCGATGCCACCGGGCCCTACACCTCGCTCACGCGAGCGGACCTCGCGGGGATCGATGCGGGTTCGTGGTTCTCCCCCGAGTTTGCCGGAGAGCCGATCCCCACCCTGGACCAGGTGGTGGACCTCATGAACGAGGCAGGGCTGGACGCGAGCGTCGAACTGAAGGCGCGGGCCGTTCCGGCGGCACAGCAGCGGGCGCTCGTGGCGGCCGTGGCGCGGGAGCTGGAGCGGCTCCACCCCCACCGGGACGTCCTGATCTCCAGCTTCTCCCCCCTGCTGCTCCACGAGTACCGGCGGGTGGTACCCGGGGCGCGGGTGGGCGTGCTGTTCGAGAACAAGAGGATGAACGGGCTGTGGCAGTCGGTGGGGATGATGCTGGACGCGGCCGCGCTGCATCCCTCCAACAGCACGGTGACCCGGAAGTCGGTGAAGAAGTTCCGGGGAGCCGGCTACAACGTGAACGTGTACACGGTGAACAGCCTGGAGCGCGCCGAGGAGCTCGCGGAGTGGGGCGTGACCGGGGTGTTCACCGACGTGGCGCAGGACTTCCCCGCGGACTGGCGGGCGTGAGG
>CAZTOM010000084.1:0-1418 GCA_964615555.1 uncultured Actinomycetaceae bacterium | reverse complement strand
TGAGGCGCGGGCGGCTCCGGCTCTCCTAGACTCACACGCATGACCCCACTCACCGGCGAACGTGCGGCCGACCTCGACCGCTGGTTCTTCCGGCGCGGGCTCACCTCGCTCCTGGACGACACCTCCATCCGGGTGGAGGCCAGCAGGCGCGCCACCACGTTCCTGGTGACCGAGTTCGTGCTGGTGATGCTGCTCGGGGTCCCGGCCGTCACCGGCAACGTGGTCATCTCAGCGCTCATCGCGATCGTGGCCGTGATCGCGGTGTGGGCGGGGGCGAATCTCGCGCGCAAGCGCAAGCCGTTTGCGGCGGTGGCGCGGTTCGGGTGGCCGGAGGGGATCGCGTTCGTGGCGGTGCCGGCGCTCGCGGCGCTGGTTTCACCCCATACGGGGATCTCGCTCCCGGACATCACGATCACCTCCCTGCAGGCGCGCTTCCTCTCCGCGCTCGGACTCCTGGTGCTGCAGGCGGTGGTCCTCGCAGTCTCGCTGGCCGCCGTGAAGTTCGGGGTGATCTCCCTGGCGGGCTGGCTGGCGCGCGAGCTGTTCGGCACCGTGGCCAGCACCGGGGCATCGCTCACCCGGACCCTGCCCCTCCTCATGGGCGTGGTGGCGTTCTTCTTTTTCACCGGGGAGCTGTGGCAGTCCGTGGGTGAGCTCGGTTCGTGGGCGTACCTCGGCGTGATCGCGCTGTTCGTGGCGCTTTCACTCGCGTTCCTCTCCTCCCAGGGTGCGGTGGAGATCGCGGAGCTCACCACCTTCTCCTCCGACGACGAACTCCGCGCCGCCCTCGCCCGCACCCCGCTGCGCGTGGACGAGGGGCAGCCGACCCCGGTGACCACCCCCGTCACCACCCGCCTCTCGCCAAACCAGCAGCGGAACCTCCGCCTCATCTCCACGGTCTCCCGGCTGCTGGTGGCATCGCTCGTGGGCAGCGCCGTGTTCGTGTTCTTCATGGCACTCGGCGTGCTCGCCGTGGGCCCGGACGTGATCAACCTGTGGACCGAGTCGCCCGCGGAGGTGATCGTGGCGTGGACCACCGTCAACCACCACTACGCGCTCACCCACGAACTGCTCCGCGTGGCAGGATTCCTCGCTGTCTTCTCCGGGTTCTACTACTCCGTTGTCTCCGCCACGGATCCCGCGCTGCGCGAGGGGATGCGGGACACGGCGGCCGAGACCATCCGCGAGGCCTGCGCGGCACGAATCGCGGTACTCGCCCGCGATCGGGCGAACCCGGTGGCCAGCGGCCCCAACGGGACCGCTCTCGGGAAATACCGACGGAAATCGGCAACAGCCACCGGGTGAGGTGGGTGCGGCGGGAGTGGCGGGAACGGGCCCCAGCCACGCTCCGGACCCCAGAGCCGGGAGGCCCCAGAGACGGGAGCGGGCCCCAGAGACGGGAGCGGGCCCCAGAGACG
>CAZTOM010000083.1:0-8990 GCA_964615555.1 uncultured Actinomycetaceae bacterium | reverse complement strand
CGTATCAAACTGGTAACGGAGGTCAGGGAATACGATCGAGTCACGGGCCAACCAAGTGCGCCCCTGGACGTGGGAGGAAGGCTATGCGGGCGGCAGACGGCTTACGTTCCCGTGTAACGTCGCGACACGTGGCACAAGTCGCGGGTGTGTCGCAAGCAACGGTTTCAAACGCGATCAACCGACCGGAGCTCGTGGCCCCTGAGACATTGAGTCGGGTCCTTGAGGCCATCGAGACCACAGGCTTTGTCCCGAATCGTCACGCGCGGGCACTCCGCGCGGGACGTACCTCGACGGTGGGATTGGTGGTATTGGACGTCTCTAACCCGTTCTGGGGAACGATCGCCCGCGGTGTTGAGAGTGCCGCAGGCGAGTTCGGTATGAACGTGATGGTCTCCTCCTCGGACGAGTCGGTGGAGAAGGAGAAGAGCTTGGTGCGTGCGCTCGAGGAGCAGCAAGTATCGGCAATCCTTGTCTCCCCGGTTGAACCGAACGCGCGCTATCTTCTTGATGTGCGGGGGCGCGGTACAAAGGTTGTGTTGGTTGACTCTGTAGATCCGACAGGTCAACTCCCTTCTGTTTCCTTCAATCACGTCCAAGGGGCAATGCTGGTTGGCCAATTCCTTATTGGTCGAGGACACCGCCACGTCTCGTTCATTAATGGGCCTCATTCTGTCCCATGGTGCCGAGATCGGTACGCAGGGATTCGATCTGCATTTTTGGATGCGGGGCTAGATCCGGAGATTCACCTCAGCGAACTTACCGATGCCTCGATGACTGCTGGCGGTGCTGCCCTGGCTGTGGAGAGGGTTCTCAAACTCGAGCCAAGGCCCACTGCAGTGTTCGCAGGTAATGACGTCATGGCGCTAGGCGTGCTACGTGGCCTTGGTGAGAGTGGACTAGTAGTCCCACGCGATATGTCAGTGGTTGGTTACGACGACGTGGCGACGTCACAGATGCTCTCCCCCCCACTAACCACTGTGAGACAGGATGCGCACCTGATCGGCTACTTGGCGGCTCAAAAGGCAATCGGAGATCAAGAGGCGCACGAAGAGGCTCTAGTCATGGAGCCATCCCTTATCGTGAGAGAGTCCGTTCGGGACTTGGTCGAGCAGCGTTGACAATTCTCGCGGCCATGTTCCTCGCCACGAATGTGCGCACAGAGAGGCTGGGCGAGAGCGTCGAGCGTCAGAGCTGGTCTGGCAACCACCGGGTTCGGCGCTCCATCGCGTCAAGCCTGACACCGCACTTATCCCTGATCTGCCGCCGGGCCAACCGCCAATGGAACTACTCGGCGTGCTCACCCTCGAGTGTGGTTGCTGTTTGTTGGATTGGGAGTCCGTTTTCGTAGGAGCGGAGGTAGGTGTGGAAGCCTTCGGAGTCGTGGGTGTTTGGTTCCTTTATGTCTAGTTCGACGTTAGTGAATACCTGATTGTCGAGGTATTCTGCGAGGTCGTTTTCGTGGGTGGAATGGCTGTAGGCGGCGAGGACGGCGATTCCCCATGCTCCGCCCTCGCCGGCGGTGTGGCTGACGGCGACGGGTGCGCGGAGCGCGGCCGCGAGGAATCGTTGTGCTACGCCTGCGGTGCGAAAGAGGCCGCCGTGGGCGAACATTGCATCGAGGCTGACGCCTTCCTCGGCGAGGATTCGCATGCCGAGTGCCAGGGTGCCGAAGACTCCGTAGAGCTGGGATCTGGCGAAGTTGGCGAGGTTCAACCGACTGTCCGGGGTGCGTATGACGAGCGGGCGGCCTTCCGTGAGCCCGGTAATGGGTTCTCCTGCGAGGTAGTTGTAGGAGAGGATTCCGCCACCGTCGCTCTCGCCATCCAGAGCGGCACGGAAGAATACGCCGTATGCCTCGTCGGCGCTGACATCGTGGCCCAGGAGGGTTGCGAACTCGCGGTAGGTCTCTACCCATGCCCCGAGCTCGGAGGCACCGTTGTTGCAGTGGACCATCGCCACCTGGTCGCCGGCTGGTGTGGTGACGTTGTCGATCTCGAGATGGACGGAGGTCAGAGGCTTCTCGAGCACAACCATCGCAAATATCGAGGTTCCTGCCGAGACGTTGCCGGTACGCGGTCGCACCGAGTTGGTGGCCACCATGCCAGTTCCGGCGTCGCCCTCGGGAGGGCACATCGGAATCCCGGCCTGCAGCGTTCCCGTGGGATCGAGCAGGCGAGCACCCTGTGGTGTCAGCACTCCCGCAGCCTCACCTGCCACAAGCACCGTAGGTAGCAGGTCACGGAGGGCCCGGCCCGCCCGATGCCCACCGGTCAGCGCGTCGTACTGCTCAAGACGAGCGGTGTCCCAATCGTGGGTGGTGTCGTCGATGGGGAACATCCCCGACGCATCTCCGACACCGAGGACCTTCTCCCCTGAGAGCTTCCAGTGAACGTAGCCCGCCAGAGTGGTGAAGAAGTCCACGTCGACCACGTGCGCCTCGGAATCAACCACGGCCTGGTGGTAGTGGGCAATTGACCAGCGTAGTGGGATGTTGAATCCAAGCAGTTCAGTCAATTCCGAGGCGGCGACCTCCGTGTTGGTGTTACGCCAGGTCCGGAACGGTACCAGCAGGTCGCCGTCTCGGTTGAACGCGAGGTAGCCGTGCATCATCGCCGAGATCCCGAGGCTGCCGAACCGTGTGGGAATGGTGCCGTGGCGCCGCTCCGCGTCACGCATGAGACTGGCCACGCATCCCTGGAGCCCTTCCCACACCTCCTCAAGCGAGTACGTCCACAGGCCGTCAGCGAGCGAGTTTTCCCACGAGTGGGTACCGGTGGCAAGGACCTCATGGGACTCGCTAATCAGGCACGCCTTGATACGAGTGGACCCCAACTCAATCCCCAGCGCAGTGCGCCCGTCAACTATGTCCTTCGTGCGCATCATCTATCTTCCCTCTCGTGTTGCTCCACCATGGGCCGCCTAACCGTTCACGCTACCCTTCAGCGCAGGATCTCGAAGGATGGATATGAGGACGCCGCCCCCTCCATCTCCACCGCCCGCGCTCCTGCGGCCATCGCATTGTCGACGGCCTCGGCAAAACCGGTGCCGAAGGCGAGGCTTGCCGCGAGCACCCCCACCGTCGCGTCCCCCGCCCCGGTCGTGTCGACCACCCGCCGCGCGTGACCCGCTGGCACGTGTCCGGCCGCGTGGCCGTCGTCGTAGACCGCACCATGCTTCCCCAGGGTGATCACCACGCGCGCCGGACCAATTTCCCGCAGACGTCCCGCCACCGCGAGCGCCTCCTCGATTCCTGAGGGCGGCACCTCGTCACCCAGCACGATCGCCGCCTCGGTCTCGTTCACCACCAGAACGGAGACGGCCGCCAAGGCTTCGGGGGGGAAGGCGATGGCGGGCGCGAGATTGAGAATGACGTCCAGCTCATGTGCCGTCGCCAGTTCAATCGCAGCCATGTTCACCGGCGCGGGGATCTCGCACTGAAGCACCACGGCACGCGCTCCCTCCAGAGCCGGTGTAGCGCCGTCTAGGTCTCTCGGTTGAAGGGCCCCGTTAGCGCCAGGAACCACGACGATCGTGTTCTCGCCTCCGGCGTCAACCGTGATGTGGGCGGTTCCCGTGGACGAATCGGGCTTCACCATGAGCGTGTCCACGTCCACTCCGAACCCGGCCAACTGGTGGCGCACGGAATAGCCGGCCTCGTCGTCACCTACCGCGCCTACGAATGCCACCTGGGCGCCCGCCCGGGCGGCCGCCGCTGCCTGATTGGCACCCTTTCCGCCCAGCCGGTAGCTCACGGTGCGCCCTAAGAGCGTCTCCCCGGGTACGGGAAATCGGTCAGTGGTAACCGCAATATCTTGGTTGATCGAGCCGATGACGACAACGCGTTCCATGGGCTGATCATTCCACCTGCAGATGATGCAGAGCATCCGATTCCCAGTGGATTCCCGCTAGTGGGCGGACCGCTCGGCTGACGGGGTTCCCTAGTTGGGGCTTTCTCCCCCAGCGGGTGCGCCCCGGGGCTCGCGTAGTGGTCCACGCTGGGGAGCACTCACTTACGGGGGCCTCCCCGGCTCGGGCTCATCATGTTAGCGGCGTAGAACGTTACCGTTTTGTGTCTTCCGCAATCTGGATGTGACCGGTAACATTGTGTGACAGGCAGCACACCGCGGTGCGGGGCCTTCCTCGTCGCGGTGTGACCGGACACCAGCGAAGCGGGGACGACCATGCTGAAGGGAATTAACCCCCTCCTCACGGGGGAGATGCTCAGGGTGCTCGACCAGATGGGCCATTCAGACACGGTGGTGATCGCCGACGCCAATTTCCCCGCTCATCGGTTTGGCCGGGTGGTGGTCGAGGTGCCGGGCGTGGATATCGTCAGTATGACTGAGGCGGTGGCCTCGATCCTCAGCCTGGACGAGGACCACCCGCCCCTCCTCATGGAGTCCAATCTCGATCCCCGGCCCGCCGTGCAGGACGAGATCGTGGCCGCCACAGGCGCACCGGACCACCGCATGGTGGACCGCTGGGACTACTACGAGCTGACCCGCGAGGCGAGCCTCGTGATCTCCACGGGTGAGCTGCGTCTGTGGGCGAACGTGATTTTGGCCAAAGGCCTTCCCCACTTCCAGGACTCCTGAACAACTGCATCAGATTGAGAGGCACGAGATGACATCCGAAACGACCTTCGGTATCCCTGTCGACCACTCGGTGGAAGCCATCGAGCGGGTGGTTAATGCTGGCAACGGCGTGCTCCGGCTCGCCCCCGCGTGGGTCCCACGGGCCTTCTGCACCCCGGGCCGCCGCCTCCGCCTCCACCCGCATGACTATTACCCGTTTGAGAAGGGCAGGGGAGGAATAGACGAGCGCTGGCTGGGATCCACCATCCGGGCTGACAACGGACCGGGCACGGGCCCCTACGAGGGGCTCTCGCTTGCCGTCGACGCCGAGGGGAAGCTCGTCCCTCTCGATGAAATCGTGGGCCACCTGAAGGATCAGGCCGTGGGCGATCGCATGTGGGAGGAGGAGGGCGGGTGGGCCGCGTACTCGAAGTTCTTCGACAACCTGCTGCCGCTGCCGTTCCACATGCACCCCATGGACCAGCACATGAAGCCCCTCGGTAAGCGCGGCAAGCCTGAGGCTTACTACTTTTCGCCCCAGATGAACAACTACCTGGGTGAGCAGTCGATTATGTACATCGGACTCAATCCGGAGACCACGAAGGACGAGTTGCTCGACCGCCTCACGCGGCACGAGCGTGGTGGGGACAACCACATCACCGACTTGTCGTTGGGATACCGGACCCGGGTGGGGGAGGGGTGGGACGTGCCGGCTGGAATACTCCATGCTCCGGCCTCAGTCTGCACCTACGAGCCACAGCGTGCCTCTGACGTGCTCTCGATGTTCGAGTCCTGGTCAAACAATATGGAGGTGGGGGCGGACATCCTTTGGAAGGACGTGCCGCCCGAGCACCAAGGTGACTACGAGTTCCTCATCGAGATGCTCGACTGGGAGGCCAACATCGATCCCCAATTCCACAAGAACCGTTCGACCGTCCCCTATGAGACAGAGTTCTCCAGGAGAGCGGGAGACGGGCGGTTTGTGGAGAAGTGGATCGTATACAAGTCCACAGCGTTCTCAGCGAAGGAGCTCACGATTCTCCCGGGGCAGTCCGCCACGATAGAGGAGAAGGATGCCTACGGCGTTATCGCGGTGCAGGGCCACGGCTCGATCGACGGCAACCCGCTCGCCGCTATCACGATGGTCCGTATCCACGAACTCACCCGCGATGAGTACTTCGTGACCGCCGACGCTGCGGCCAGGGGAATCACCGTCACGAACGAATCCGACGTGGAGCCTCTCGTCCTCCTCAAGCACTACGGGCCCGGGAACGAGGAGTTGGGGCTGTGAGTAGCGTCCACGAAGCCGGGGTGCCCAACGCATCCGGTCCGGCCGACGTAACGAGTGCGATCGAGGTCGCTGGTATGACCGACGTCGCCCGTCCGTCCGAGGATCTCAGGGCGCGGTCTGGCCAAGTGGCCCTCGAGCTCCGAGGCATCACGAAGGTCTTCCCGGGAGTCCGCGCACTTTCGGAGGTGGACTTCGACGTGGTTTACGGGCGCTGCGTTGCGCTTATCGGAGAGAACGGTGCCGGGAAGTCCACGCTCATGAAGGTCCTCTCTGGGGTGTATATCCCCGATGGCGGGCAGATGGCCTTGGACGGCAAGCTCTACAACCCTTCCGGCCCCCGGGATGCAGCGGCGAACGGTGTAGTGCTCATCCACCAGGAACTCTCGCTGCTCCCCAACCTGACGCTGGCGGAGAACATCTTCCTCGGACGAGCCCCCCGCAAGCTGGGCATGATCGACCGCCGGACCATGAACCGCGAGGCAGCAGAGCTCCTCGAGAGGGTTGGCCTCGGCCACCTGGCGCCGGACACCCTGACCGCCAACTGCTCGGTTGCCGTCCAGCAGCTCGGGGAGATCGCCAAGGCGCTCTCGCAGAACCCGCGAGTGCTCGTGTTCGACGAGCCCACGGCCTCGCTCGGAGACGACGAGGTGGAGATACTCTTCCGGATCGTTGAGAACCTGAAGTCCGAGGGAGTGGCAATCGTTTGGATCACCCACCGCCTGGCCGAGATCAAAGACGTGGGCGACCAGATCGTGGTTCTCCGCGACGGCCGACTCGTCGGCAGGTGGGACACCGCCGACGTGCCGATCAACGACATGGTGGAGTCGATGGTGGGACGCAACATCGAGAACATCTACCCCACTGTGGACCCCTATCACGAGCAGGTGGTCCTCGAGGTGCGAAACCTGACCCGTACAGGAGAGTTCGAGGACATCTCGTTCGAACTCCATGCTGGCGAGATTCTCGGGATCGCTGGTCTCGTGGGCGCGGGGCGGACTGAACTAGTGGAGACGATCTTCGGGGCCCGTCGGGCGGACTCGGGCGAGATCCTCCTAGAGGGGCGCAAGGTCAACTTCGGATCGCCGAGGGATGCCGTCTCGGAGGGGATTGTGCTCGTCCCCGAGGACCGCAAGACACAGGGCCTCGCGCAGCGGCTAACCATTGAGGACAACGTTGGCCTTCCCAAGCGGGCGTTCACCACGGGCGTGATGAACAACCGGGCGCTGCAGAACACCGTCAAGGAGGTGATCAGCGATGTGAACCTCCGCGGCGGACTCTACCAACTCGCGTCGACCCTCTCTGGCGGTAACCAGCAGAAGGGCGTCATCGGGAAGTGGCTCAAGATGGAGCCCAGGGTCTTCATCTTTGATGAGCCCACGCGGGGAATCGACGTGGGCGCGCGGTCCGCGATCTACGAGCTGATCCAGCAGTTCGCCCGCCAAGGCGCCGCCGTCATCGCAGTGTCGTCTGAGCTGCCCGAAGTGATGGGCATCTCCAACCGAATCCTCGTCCTCTCCTCGGGCCACTTGGCCGGGACATTGGAGAGGAGCGACTTCACGGAGAGTTCCATCATGAAACTCGCCGTCTCCCAGCACGCACAGGACTTGGAAGTTACCACGCAGGCGTCGTGACGAAAGGATGTGGATATGTCAATCATCAAGGATGTAAGGACCGACGGCGTGAGCGTGGAACCCGAGCGCGAGGTGCTGGTCGCCCGGCGGAGTCTCCCCCCCTACATCGGGGCGTTGGGTGCCCTCTTGCTCCTGTGCGTGGTCCTGAGCTTCGTCTCCCCCACGTTCCTCACAATCGCCAACATATTCAACGTGGGACAGCAGTCTGCAATCCTTGCGGTTATCGCGATCGGTGGTACCGCCGTGATCATCCTCGGTGGCATTGACTTGTCCGTGGGCTCTGTCCTCGCGCTCTCTGGCGCTGTCGTGGGCGTGCTCCACGTGGGTATGGGGGTCAACATCTGGGTGGCCGTCCTCGCCGCATTGCTTGTGGGTGCGGCCTGTGGCTTTGTTAGTGGGGTGCTCGTGGTGTACGGGAGACTCCCCGCGTTCATTGCCACGCTCGCGATGATGTCCATTGCTCGTGGGCTCGCGCTCGTGGTACTGAACGGGCGGCCCATGTCCGGTTACCCGGACGAGTTCCGGAAGCTCACTACGTTCTATGTGGGAGGTTGGCTCCCCACGTCCGTGATCATCGCTGTGGTCCTCATGGTACTGGCGGGACTCTACTTCCACTTCGCCCCGTCGGGCCGATCACTCTTCGCCATGGGCGCCAACCAGGAGGTGGCACGGCTCTCGGGGCTCCCCACTAACAGGCTCTCCCTCACTGTTTACACGGCTGCAGGCGTGCTGGCCGCCATCGGCGGCATCATGATGACTTCGCGGCTCGGCTCGGCCCAGCCCACCGCGGGCGTAGGAATCGAATTGGACGTAATCGCTGCCGTGGTGATCGGTGGCGCATCGCTCTCCGGTGGATACGGCTCTATTGCAGGGACCGCGGTCGGCGTTCTCATGATCGGCGTCCTGCGCAATGGGCTCAACCTGCTGAATGTCTCGAGCTTCTGGCAGCAGGTCGTAATCGGAGTGGTGATCGCACTTGCCGTGCTTCTGGAGCAATTCAGGCAGCGGCGAGCAGCGGTTGCACGGAAATAGAAGCTGATAGGTGAAACACAACAGGAAGGAAATCCCATGAAGCGCAAGCTAGGAAAGGCCCTCCTCGCAATCGCAGCAACGGCGACCTTGGCCCTCGCAGGCTGCGGCGACGGCGAGCCCGTCACCGGCGGCGATGGTGGCGGCACAGCTGGTAGCGGCGGAGCGGACGACGGCACATACAAGATCGGATTCGCCATCTCCACGATGGAGAACCCCTTCTTCGTCTCCATGAAGGACGGCGTAGATGCCGGTGCGGACTCGACAGGTGCACAAGTTCTGTTCGCCGACGCAGGTGACGACGCCAACAAGCAGGCGAACGACATCCTCGACTTCATCTCCCAAGGCGTCGATGTGGCCGTTCTCAATCCCACCGATGGTGACGCGATCGTCTCCTCGGTCGAAGCGCTGAACGACGCTGGTATCCCCGTCATCACGGTAGACCGAATCGCAAACGGTGGCGAG
>CAZTOM010000082.1:5926-9041 GCA_964615555.1 uncultured Actinomycetaceae bacterium | reverse complement strand
GCTCACGCAGCGTGAGAAGACTATGAACCTCTTGGAGATGCAGGACATCGGGGACTGCCGGGTCGTCTTTCGAAATATGGATGACTTGCGCACCATTGAGGGACGAATCAGGAGAGTGTGGGGACGGCGCATCGTAAAGATCGATGACTACGTCGCAGGCCCGCGCCAATCCGGGTATCGAGCTGTCCACATAGTTATTGAACGGGATGGCCGTCCTATCGAGATCCAATTGCGTACGGCGAAGCATCACGAGTGGGCCCAGACCGTTGAATCTTTTAGTGGCAGTGAAGGATCCAATTACAAACAGGACGGAATGTCCCCCGTGCAACTCATGATGGCTGCGATCTCTCGCGTCGAGCAGTATCAAGAACGTGATGAAGTACCGCCTAGGCACCTTGTGGATGAGATGCGTAAGCTTGGAGAAGCTGCAATGGAGCACCTTCTGGGCAGTAGGAGAGAGGACACCCAGTGAGTGAGATCAGACATTTCTTGCTGGTCTTCGACCACGAGATTGACACGCTCATCGAGCAGCGAGACTTCAGCGACGACCTTGAGGCCGCGACGGAAGCTTACGCCCAAGCTGAGGCCAAGTACCGGAACGATCCCCTCAAGGACATCGTCCTCGTGGGCTCAGACTCGATTGAGACCGTTCGTGTGACACATTCGACCTACTTCGATGGCATGGGGCGCACGTTGATCGAGAAGGCCCTGGCGCGCGCCCAGGAGGACATTCCAAGCTTGTACTGAGGTGGTGCTGCTCGTGTGCGAGGCAGTTCGGGCCCGCCAGTTCGGTGGTACGCGGCTGTAACCAACGCCGCTTTGCCGCGGATACGTGCGGGAAGGTAGCCTTGATCGGTGCTGGGAGACGTCGCATAGTGGCCTAGTGCGCGGCCCTGCTAAGGCCGTAAGGGGGCAACCCCTTCGTGGGTTCAAATCCCACCGTCTCCGCTCGCTGTAGGCCCCGGGTTGGTTGCGACCACCCGGGGCCTTCGCGTTCCACGGGATCGGCACCACCCCCAGCACGGTGATCCCGCCGATGCCGTGTGGATCGCGTCACGATCGCCCTCCACGGTTGGATCACGCTCCGGCGAACGAGTAAAGTGATCACTTGCTGCGCTCGTAGCTCAATGGATAGAGCATCTGACTACGGATCAGAAGGTTGGGGGTT
The DNA here is from genome assembly GCA_964615555.1 of uncultured Actinomycetaceae bacterium. GTDB lineage: Bacteria > Actinomycetota > Actinomycetes > Actinomycetales > Actinomycetaceae > JAAZBW01. Next base: position 7,873 of record CAZTOM010000082.1, on the reverse strand, counting down.
CGAGTCCCTTCGAGCGCGCGGAGTGGGAACGGCTCTATCTCGCGAACTGTGCGGGATGGGGCCGTTTCTTCGATCACGGGTTCGGGCCATGTAGCCATGTGACAGCCAAGGTGCTCGCCGGGCCGGGCCCCAGAACTCAGCCGCCACCGCGCGTACCTGGCACATTTTCCGGCCCTTCGTCCCTCAATATTCGGCCCGCCGGATGGCATCCTCGATTCATGAAGCCTGCACGTAGCACCTATCGAGCCCTGGCTGCCGGCGCCGTGATCGCCCTCGCAGCAGGCATCGCCGCCTGCGGAGGCTCCGACGCCCCCGCCCCCACCCCCACGAGCCGGCCCGCCGCCGAGGTGACGGACGGGACCACGCCAACACCCGCCGTAGTCGAAACCGACGAGGCAACCGAACCCGCCGAGCCCGCGGACCCGGCGGACCCCACGGAGCCCGACGAGCCGCAGTGGATCATCGACACCGAGCAGAAGACCCCCGCCGAGGGGACCACCGGGAACGTGACGGTGGCCGGGACCACGGTGACCGTGGGCAACCCGGACGCGGAGAAGCGCGCCCACATCTACATGGACTTCTTCTGCCCCCACTGCGTGACGCTGCACGAGCTCATGGCCGACGACCTCGAGGAGTGGGCCGCAGGCGATGACGTGGCCGTGGAGTACACGCTGGTGGACTACCTCGGCCCCCGCACCACCCACATCTACTCCGCGCGCGCGGCGAACCTACTCGCGTACGTGGCGGACACGGACCCGGCCTCCTACACGGCCGTCATGGATGCCCTGCTGGCCGCGAAGCCCGAGACCACCACGGAGGAGGTCACCGACGAGCACCTCCTCCAGATCGCCCGCGACGCCGGCGCCACCCTCGGGGAGGACGCCCCCTCCGCGCTCGCCCGCCTCTCCTACTACCGCTGGGTAGAGGCCGGCACACAGGAGGCCGCCGCAGCCGGAATCACAGGGATCCCGCAGGTCTGGGTGGATGGCGCGCGCGTGGCCGGCGACGGCCACGAGGCCACCGCGGAACTGGTCCGGGAGGCGCTCGGCGGCTGACGGGCTGGCGCGTTGGACGCTGACGCGTTGGTGGCTTGCGCGTTGGCGCGGTGCAGGGTTTTCCACATGCAGCCCTGATGCACCGTTATCCCCAGCCCGACGACGGAGCCCACCTTCCAGCCCCGTTCTCGGGTTGGGTGGTGGGCATGTTCGCAACCGCTCGCCCCAGGCTCCTTGTCCTCGCCCTCGCGGCGCTGCTCTCCTTGCTGGTGCTAGTGCCCGCCACCACCGCCGGGGCGGCGCCCCCGTCTCGATTGTCGGAGGCGCGTATCACGCCTGCCGACCAAGCTCTTCCGACGGGACTTGCGCCCGCCGACCGTTCAGCTGATGGATGGTCCAGCCGCGGGCACCCCGAGTTCGGCTCCAACGCCCAGGTGTGGAACGGGGGCGAGTTCGTGGGCTGGTGTGCCTCGGACAATGCCCGCTCCGCCCGCCTCAACGGGGACACCACAGGACCCTCGGCCTTCAGCGTACGAACCGTGTCCGCTGGTGAGGCGTTCGTTCCGGGGCCCACACACGATCCGGGCTCGCCCACGCACGATCCGGGTGCGTCCACGCGCGAACCGGGTCCGCCCACGCGCCATCCGAGTCCGGGTGGGGCTGCGGGCGGGCAGGTGGCGCGTGACTCGATCGCCGCGCAGGACACCGCCACCGTGGCGGCGATCCTCCACCGCTGGACCCCGGGTGCCATCGCCGGAGGTGAGGTGGGCGGCGAGCAGTTCACCCAGCACGAGATCGCCGCGGCCGTGCACTACGCGGTTGCCGCGCTGCAGGTGGACGGTTTCGAGGACGGCCAGGACCAACTCCCCAGCCACCTGAAGGATCTCGCTGCGCGCATGACCGAGGAGGCCCGCCGCATCGCCGGTCCCGCGCAGGTGGCGCTACCCGTGCT
>CAZTOM010000082.1:0-5826 GCA_964615555.1 uncultured Actinomycetaceae bacterium | reverse complement strand
CCCGAGCCAACGCCGGAACCAGAGCCCATACCCACGCCTCAACCACAACCACCGGCGCCAGCACCTCCCGCTCCGCCTATGCTCCCGGAGACCGGGATCAGCCCCACGCTCACGCGCGCCGCTCTGCTCGCCTCCACATGGCTCACGGCGGGTGGGGTCCTGCTCGGCCTGGCACGTACGAGACCGCAGTGAGCCAAAGCCAGCTGCGGAAGTGGAGCAGTCGGCCCGCACATCTGGACGCGGGCCTGCCGCCAGGCCGGCCCCTACTCGAACGAGAGGTCGGCGGTGACGGGGACGGTGGCGTCGGGGATGGTGAGGGTTCCCTGCTCCTCGTGGGTCACGGTCCAACCGGAGAGCTTTCCCGTGATGGTCAACTGGGCGCTCACGGTGTCCTGCGGGACGGTGGTGACGGCGATCGCCAGGCGCGAGGTGGAGCCACTCGGTGGGGAGAGCTCCACGAGTCGCACCATCCGGCCGGAGCCCACCAGCGAGGCCGTGAGGGTGATGTCCCCGGTGCTCACGGGGAGGTCCTCCTCGGTGTCCGTGAGCGAGAAGTCCACGTTCACGCCGGCCACGAGCCACAGCTCACCAGCGGGCGGCAGCCCGAGCTGGGGCAGGTAGGGGGAGAGGATCGCGGTGTGCTGCTCCTCCCCGGAGGATGTGACCGGGATCCCGGAGAGGCTCGCGTCCGGCCGGTAGCGGCCGTCCACGCGCCCGGACGTCCCGAAGGCCGGGGACACCTCGGAGGCGTGGTAGCCCTCGAAGATCAGCCGGGTCTGCGGATCGGCCTCACCGGTGAGCAGGTCGATCGAGACGGGGGCGCCCCGCAGGGTGGTGACCAGACGGGCCTCGGAGGGCTCGCCGTCGGGGACCACCCAGCTCCCACGCCCGTCCCACTCGGTGGCCGGGATGTGGGCGCCGTCGATCACGAAGTGGGTGGTGGCGGACACGGGAGCCATGGGCTCCACGCCGGTGATCACCGGGTAGGAGGGCATCACGTGGCCGGAGCTGGTGAGCGTGAGGAACTGGGAGCCCTCGGGCGCCGCCACCACGTCTGCGCCCTGCCCCACGTGGCTGGACCAGACCGCGCGCGTCAGCCAGAAGGAGCGGACCTCGTCATCATTCGGCACGCCGCCGCTGCTCCCGTCCGCCGCCAGCTCACCCACGGGGTCCATCGCGAGGTAGGAATCGCCGGGGAACTGGAAGCTCGCGGTGATCCGGCGCTCCTCCGGCAGCCCATCCACGTACAGCACCGACTCGTCCGTCACCGGAGCCGCCGGTTCCGCGAGGGTGGCGTCCAGGTTGGGCCGGGAGTGATCGGGACGGAAGAGATCGTCGGCCTCGGACATCGGGTAGTCGCGCATGAATCGGCCGCGCGCCACCGCCTCCAGCGAGCGGCCGTCCGTGCTCAGCACCGTCTCGAGCGGGTAGTAGTCCCAGGTGGTCTCCTCGTCCCCGAGCCAGTGCACCGGCCCGCACACGATCGAGTTCAGCGCCACGTTGTCATACATCAGGAAGTAGCACGCGGAGTCCTCCGCGGTGGTGGGCAGCGCCGGCCCGCTGCGCAGGTGCGAATGCCACAGGCCATCCACTTGGTGGATGTAGCTCTCCGCGTTCGTGACCGGCAGCCCGTCTACGGTTATCTCGGTGTTCTGCGCGCACGCCGTGAGGCCCGCAAGTGCCACCACCCCGGCCGCGGCGGCCGCGAGCGGAGCGCGAAACACGTGACCTCGACTCACCAGCGGGAACCTCCTTGTCTCACCTCCAGAGGCTACGTGATCCGCGCCCCCTCACGCACCAACCGAGCCGCTCCACGGGCCGGTCAGACCCTGCGAATCTGCCCCCCGGGAGGACTAGGGTGGGTCCAATGCCCGAACAACCCGCCCCCCGCCGCCGCCCCTGGCACGACTGGCAACTGCGCCGGTCCCGCCGCGAGCGCGAGGAGGCCAGCCCCCAGCCCGACGGCGGGGGAGACTCCCGTACGGAGGGTGGGGGCGCCGTCGTGGGGAAGCGGCCGGAGAACCTGCTGAAGAAGCGGGCGTACCGCGGCATGAGCCTCGAGGAGGCGCAGGCGGCGGAGGCCGCGCACCGCCGGCGGATGCGGATGCTTCTCGCGCTGTTCATGACGCAGTTCTTCGGGATGCTGTCTAACACGATCATCGGGAACGTGATGCCGGTGATCGTGGCGGAGATCGGCGGCACGCAGGGGCAGTACGCGTGGGTGATGACCTCCGGAATCCTTGCGAACACGATCACCACGCCGATTGCGGGGAAGTTCGCGGACCTGCTGAACAAGAAGTACGTGTACACGTTCGGGATCGGGATCTTCATGCTCGGCTCGATGCTGTGCGGGATCGCGTGGAGCCCGGAGTCGCTGATCGCGTTCCGCGTGTTGCAGGGCATCGGCATGGGTGTGCAGGTCACGCTCTCGCAGGTGATCATGGCCACCGTGGTGCCGCCGCGCGAACGTGGGCGGTACAACGGGTACATGGGGGCCATCTTCGCGGTGGCCACGGTGTCCGGGCCGCTCGTGGGCGGACTGATCGTGGACATCCCGTTCCTCGGGTGGCGCTGGACCTACTGGATCGTGATCCCCTTCATGGCGATCGCGCTGTTCACCGTGCAGCGGCGGCTCGTCATGACCCGCGACCTGGGGCGGAAGGTCTCCGTGGACTACCTGGGCGCGATGCTCATCTCCACCTCCGCCACCGTGCTGCTGCTGTGGATGAGCATGGTGGGGCGCCAGTTCGAGTGGATCTCCTGGCAGTCCGGGGCGATGCTCGGCGCGGTGGCGGTGCTGATGGTGGCGTTCGGGTTCGTGGAGGCCGCGGCGCTGGAGCCCCTCATCCCCCTGGACATCCTGCTGGGGCGCACCACGATCCTCGCGATCGCCGCCAACATCGGGCTCGGGACGGCCATGTTCGGGTCCAACGTGTACCTGGGGCAGTACTTCCAGTACGGGCTCGGCTACTCCCCGGCCGTGGCCGGCTTGCTGGGGCTGCCGATGATCTTCGGGATCGTGGCCGCCTCCACGCTGACCGGGCAGTGGATCACGCGGCACGGCCGGTGGAAGCGTTACGTGGTGGCGGGGATGATCCTGCTGACGGTCTCCTTCGGCCTCGCCTGGTTCGTGGGCGCGGAGACACCCGTGATCGTGATGCTGTTCCTCCTGCTCCTGGGTGGGCTCGGCCTGGGCGCCGCGAACATGAACGTGATCCTGGCCGTGCAGAACTCCGTGGGCCTCGCCAACATGGGCGCCGCCACCTCCGCGGTTATGTTCTTCCGCAACCTCTTCGGCGCGGTGGGCATCCAGCTGATGGGTCTCGTGTACGGGCTCTCCGTGGAGGGCGCGGTGACCAAGCGGCTCGGACCCGTGGCGGCCGAGAAGCTGGCGAGCGCCTCCTCCTCCCTCAACATCGACGCCCTGGGCGGCTCCACCGAGGAGGCCGTGCGCGCCGCCTATGCGGACGCGATTGGGCCCACCTTCGGGCTGATCGGCGTGATGTGCGCGCTCGGGTTGGTGGCCGTGCTGGCCATGCCCGCCACCCGGCTGCGGGACACCGTGGATACGGCGGGATCGGGAGAGTAGCGGCGGCTGGGGTGAAAACAATCGGACCTCGTACCGGGGGGTGATACGAGGTCCGATCTGCCTCGAGGCCAGATGGGGAGGAGAGGGCCGCGAGACGAAGGCAAGCTATCCGGGGGATCGCTGCCAAGTTCTGAAGTTATGGGGGAGAAGTCCGCATCACTGCGCTCCACGTGTGTTGATCATAGGACGAGGCGCCTCATCAGGCAACACACTTCGTGAGTGTTTCGCGACTACTAATTCTGGGCCCCTCCGCCCACCTGCTCGACGACGCCCGAGAGTGCCGCGCCAGGCCTGCCGGCGGGGCCGGCGCCCGCTCGCGACGGCCCGGATCCACTCGTGGCGCACCAGGATCGCTAGGCGCGGGATTCGAGGAAGGCCTCTACCTCTGCCGCGTACGGCGCGGTGGCGGGGCCGCGCCGCGTCACCTTCATCGCCCCCACCGCGTTCGCCCACCGCGCCGCCTCCACCCAGCCCGAACCCGCCGCCCGGCGCGCCACCAGCGCCCCCGTGTGCGCGTCCCCGGCACCGTTCGTGTCCACCGGCGTCTGCGGGAACCCGGGCACGTACGTGGTGGTCCCGTCCTCGTGCACCCAGCACCCCCGCGCCCCGTCCCGCACAATCACGACGGCGGAACCTGCCTCCCGCTCGACGTGTGGGTGGCGTTGGCCGGTGAGATGGGTGTGGGAGGGGTTGCCGGTTGTGGGGCACTCCCTGGCGGAGTGGGTCCGGGACAGTTCGTCCGCGACTGCGGCGATCGACTCCTCCGGGTCCTCCACGCCCGTGAGCTCGAAGGCCTCGTGGGCATTCGAACTCCACACGTCCGTCAGGGCGAGCATCCTCTCCCGGATCCCCTCCGGCATCGCCGCGAACGGTGCCCCCGGGTCCAGGACCACCACCACGCCACCCGGAAGGGACTCGAGCCAGGCGAGGAGCGGCTCACGCGTGGGCTCGAAGAGGGAGTAGCCGGAGACGCACACGAGATCGCCCGGCTCCGGGCGGGACGTGGCGAGCGAGGAGACGGTGACCCGGCGCTCGGCCGCCATGGTGGTCACAAAGGTGCGCTCCGCCGTCGGCTCCACCATGACCACGCACACGGCAGTGTCCATGTCCGGCACCGGGGGAGCGGTGTAGGCCACACCCTCGGCCTCGAGCGCTGCGCGGATCAGATCCCCGTTGGGGCCGGTGCCGATCGCGCCGGCGTGGACGGCCTCGGCGCCCGAGCGGGCGGCGGCCAGGAGGATGTTCACGGCCCCACCGGCATACGAGGTGGGCGGCGGCGCCATCACGTTGCCACCACGGGGCGGGATCGAGGGGACCTCCACCACCAGGTCCACGAGGGCCTGGGCGGTGTGGATGACGCGGGGCATGGCGACCTTCGGAGGTGGGCTCGGAGGGATCGGGGCAAGCATCCCGCCCTCCCCGCCAGCCCCAACGGACGGGGAGGGGACGGGAGAGGGGGAGGCGCCGTCGTCGGGCTAGTGGGCGAGGGAGAAGGCGATGGCGGCCTGGGTGTACTCGGTACGGACGGGCTCGCGCGAGCAGGCGAGATCGTGGACGGCGGAGTCGAACTCCTGGACGGTCACGTGCTCGCCGAGCTGGGGGGCGAGGCGGACCATGTCCGCGGGGTTGAGGATGACGTCGGAGTTCTCGAGGTCGGGGGAGTCCGGGTCATCGCCGTTGCCGGCGGCGGTGGCGGCCGCCACGAGCACCGGTTGGGTGATGCCGAGGCCGGCGCGGAGGCGGGCCTGGAGGTGGCGGACCGAGTTGAGCATGCCCGCGCGTACCGGGAGCGGATCGACCGGCTTGAGCTTCGGATCGAACGTCCACTCGCCGCCGAAGTCCTGGTGCAACCACTTCACGTAGTAGCCGGACAGCGTGGAGATGACCGTGTTGGGGGCGAAGCGGGAGAGGCCGTCCGCGAGCAGCGTGGCGGCGGCGCGCAGCGGGGCCGACTGCGTCATCTCGAACCACGGCGAATTCAGGATGACCACGTCCGGGTCCTCGTAGCTGAGCTCGTTCACGGGGTGGGTGGCGGCGAAGATCGCCGCCTCAAGGCCGCCCGTGGAATGGCCAATCAGCGTGACGTGCTCGTGGCCGAGGGAGTGCAGCCAGCGCATCGCGAACGCGATCTCCTCGTGGCGCAGCAGGTGGTCGTAGATGCGCTCCGGCCCGCCCAGGATGTGGGCGGAGGCGCGGCCCTGCGCGCGCATGTCCAGGCCGTAGAACTCGATGCCGGC
>CAZTOM010000081.1:5389-9097 GCA_964615555.1 uncultured Actinomycetaceae bacterium | reverse complement strand
GCCCTGCTCGGCCCTGGACCCGATCTCCACGCTCGCCATCGAGGACCTCATGGCGGAGCTGAAGAACGAGTACACGATCGTGATCGTCACCCACAACATGCAGCAGGCCGCCCGCGTCTCTGACATGACCGGGTTCTTCAACATCGCCGGTGCCCGCAAGCCCGGCAAGCTCATCGAGTACGACACCACGGAGAAGATGTTCTCCCAGCCGGAGAACGAGCAGACGGAGAACTACATCTCCGGCCGCTTCGGCTAGGAGCCACGTCCGGCAGCCGCCGGACCACCCAGCCAGGGGAGGCGCAGTTCGGGCGCGTACGGGGGTTCGCGCCCAACGAGGGGGTCTTCGGGAAACCGGAGGCCCCCTTCGCCGCCTCCCGGGCGGCGGCGTGAACGCGCAGCCCGAACCGGGCCCCGCTCCGCCGCGCTAACGCGCCCCGCTACCGCACGGACCGGCCCCGCTCCGCCGCGCTATCGGCACCCCGCTACCGCGCCGAACCGCGCAGCGAGCCTGTCACCGGCTGGGGGGACTGCAGGAGGCAGAGCACCTCGCGGTCGCCGTGGCTTTCCCACGTGTCAGAGGTGGGGTAGATCCAGTTGAACACCAGCGCGGACTGCTCGTAGGGGATCCCCACGAAGCCCTCGAACTGCTCGTAGCAGTAGGTCTCCGCCCACTGGGAGGCGCCGTCGCGGCCGGGGAACTCCTCGCCCTCGAGGGCACCGGAGGCGTAGATCTCGATGTCGTGCGCCTCGGAGCACTCGAGCACGTCCACGTTGAGGATCTTCTCCGAGGCAATGTCCGAGGAGTTGAAGCAGTCGCCCACCTCGAGGTCGAACAGGGAGGCCTCCTCGGAGCACCCCGCGATTCCGCCAGCCATCACCAGGGCGCCCAGGGCGGCGGCCATCCGGCCCGTCATACGTCGCACGTCCACGCCGCCATCCTACGAGGCCCCGGCCGCACTCACCCGAAGGGCAGGAGCGCGAGCCGGACCACGGCCGCGAGGGCGGCGGCGGCGAGCGGGGTCACCAGCCACACCAGCAGCATGCGCAGCACCGTGTTCCACTGGACCGCCCGGGGGCTGCGCAGCACGCCCGTCCCCACGATCGCGCTCGCCACGGTGTGCGTGGTGGACACCGGCACCCGCACGAGCAGGGCGGCCACACCGAGGATCAGCGCCGATCCGGTCTCGGTGACGAACGCCGCGGGCGGGTTCACGCGCGTGATCCGCCGGGAGAGCGTGCGCGTGACCCGCCACCCGCCGGCGGCCGTCCCCAGCGCGAGGGCGACGGCGCAGCTCACCACCACCCAGGGCGTCACCGTGCCGCTCTGGGCACCTCCCAGTACCAGCGCGAGCATGATGACGCCCATGGACTTCTGGGCGTCCTGGAGGCCGTGCCCGAGTGCGAGCGCCGCCCCGGAGATGGTCTGGGCGTAGCGGAAGCCACGGATGGACTCGCGGTAGTCCCGGTCCCGGAAGGTCCGGCTCACCGCCACCATGCCGCCGTAGCCGAGGGCGAAGCCCAGCAGCGGTGAGAGCAGCATGGGGACCACCACGAGCGTGAGCAGCGAGCCGAGGTCGAGGACGCCAGGGGCGAAGACGGCCGCGCCGGCGAGCCCGGCGATCAGGGCGTGCGAGGAGGAAGATGGCATTCCGCGCCACCAGGTGATCAGGTTCCATGCGATGGCGCCCAGGACCCCGGCGAGTACCAGCAGGAGGCCGGCCCGCCCGGCAGGTGGGTCGGCCAGGCCGAACGCCACCACGTGGGCGAGCGAGGTGGACAGCAGCGCGCCCACGGCGTTCATGACGGCAGCCAGCAGGATCGCAGCGCGAGGGGTCAGCGCCCGGGTGGTGACCGCCGTCGCCACCGAGTTGGAGGCATCGTGGAAGCCGTTGGTGAAGGCGAAGCCCAGGGTGCATGCCACCACCACGGCCATGAGTGCCGGATCGCCCACTAGGACTCCCGCACCGCCACGCTGCGCAGGGTTCCCGCCACCGCGTCCACGGCGTCGGTGACGCGTTCCAACTGCTTGAGGATGTCACGCTCGCGCTGCGCGAGGCGGGGATCGGGGGTGGCGGAGACGGTCTCGCCGAGGCCGCGGCGCAGGGCGTGGCGGGCGTCGCGCATGAGGCGGCGCAGTTCGTGCTGGTAGGGGATGAGCTCGCGGGGGCGCCCGAAGCTGCGCACGGACTCCCCGATGATCTCTGCGGCCCGCTCGATCGAGGTCATGGCACTGACGGCGTCCTCCGGGATGGAGCCCACCCGGTGCTCGAGGATGAGGTGGCCGGTGCCGTGGAGCCGCTCGATCACATCGGGGATCCCCACGGAGAGGTCGGCGAGGAGGACCCGGTCGATCGGCGTGATGAAGGAGCGCTCCACCTCGCCCAGCAGCGCACGGGCGGAGGCATCCGAGTCCTGGAGCAGTTCCTGGAGCTCGCTGTCCAGGGGCTTGCGTTCGGGCCGTTCGGCGCCCATGAGGGCGGAGAGCGCGGAGCAGGCGCGTGACAGGGAGTCCGAGAGGCTGGCGAGGGAGGAGACGTGCGCCTTGCCGGCGTAGATGGACACGTGGATGCTCCTTGGTGAACAGGCTGGTGCCATCAAGAGTAGTGGGCGCCGGACCGCAAAGCGCCTGACGGCGCGAAGGCCGCTCGTAGCGGCGAAGTTTGGAGCCCGGGGCTTTCAACGGTCCGACGCCGTAGCGAGTGTAACCCACATGACCCACCTGCGTATTCCCCGGGTCCGGACTCCGGCGCCGGCCGCGTCCGGCCCGCCCGGCTTCCGCTCAGGCGCGCCTGCCCACGCGCAGCCGCTCATCGCGCCCACCCGGCCGAGCCGCCCCTCAGGCGCGCCCGCCCCGAACACCCCGCCGGGTCTGGAACAATGAAGCGGTGCACTCCACCCGGTTGATGGCCCCCGCCACGCGCGGTGCGATCACGGCCATCGCGGCCGCGGCGATCGCGCTGGCCGCGCACGGCGGCGAGTACGCAATGGCCGGGGTGGTGCTGGCCGGCTCACTCGCCTTCGCGTGGGGCTTCCCGCTGGTGATGCGCGCCTCCGCCCGCGAGGGGTCGAGCGTGGTGATCGGACTCACAGCGATCGGGGCCGTGGTCACGGAGCTCGTGGAGCCGCGTTCGGACATCACCACGGTGGTCCTGGCCTTCGGCGTGATGGCCGCGTTCCTGCAGCAGATGTTCCGCCGCGACGGACGCCCCCGGCTCGTGGAGTCTGTCTCCACCACGGTGGCGGGCGTGGTGATCGTGGTGTCCGCCGCCGGCTGGGTGAGCGCGATGGCGGATCCGGGCGGGATCGCGATGGTTCTGGTGGCCGCCTCCGCCTTGGCGCTCGCCGCCGCCACCACCTTCCTGCCGGGCCCGCCGGCGTTCGCTGCGATCGCGGGGACCGTGGTCACCCCGATCATGACGGCCGCGCTGGGCGTCACGATCCCGAACCTCGAGGTGCTCCCCGCCACGCTGATCGGTTTCGCAGGCGGTGCGATCGTGGCCACGGCCCACGCCCTCTTCCTGCGCATGCGCGTCCCTCCGCGCCCGGTGGCCGCCGTGGCCGCCGCCCTTACGCCCGTGCTCGCCCTCGGCATCCCGGCCAGCCAGCTCACCTCGTTCGTGCTCTGAGCCGTCCCGCGCGCGCCCCACCGCCGCGCGCCCGCCAGCGCCGTCCCCCAGCTGATCGGGGTAGCCTCGGTGCCATGACCTT
>CAZTOM010000081.1:463-5289 GCA_964615555.1 uncultured Actinomycetaceae bacterium | reverse complement strand
GCGCCCGCCAGCGCCGTCCCCCAGCTGATCGGGGTAGCCTCGGTGCCATGACCTTCAACATCCCCGACGACCTCGCTCCCGAGCTCTACCCGTTGTCCTGGCTGCTCGGCCGCTGGCAGGGATTCGGCATGCTCGGCTACGAGGGCATCTCCGAGGGCCCCATCGTCACCGAGCTCGAGATCACCCACGACGGCGGCCCCTACCTCCGCGCCGTCTCCACCATCTGGACCGCGGATCCCGGGCTGTCGGGCCCCACCCACCACGAGATGAGCGGCGCCGAGGGCTACTCCCACCTCGTCAAGCACTCCCAGTGGTCCACCGAGACCTCCTACATCCGGCCCGTCGCCACGGCCCCGTCCCCGGCGGCCGCCTCCGAGGGCCCCACCCGCGTGGAGCTCGAGGTGGTCACCGCAGACCCGGCCGGGCACCTCTCCCTGTGGGTGGGCGCCGCCCAGGGCCCCCGCCTGGACATCGCCACGGACGCCGTGGTCTCCGCCCCCACTGCCGCCCGCGTCACCGGGGGTACCCGCATGTTCGGCCTCGTGCAGGGCGACCTCCTGTGGGCCTGGGACCTCGCCGCGTTCGACCAGCCGCTACGCTCCTACGCCTCCGCCCGCCTCTCCCGCGCCACTCCCGCCGCCGACGTCGCCGCTCCCGCGGACGGCGCCACTCCCGCAGCGTCTCCGGGCGATCCGCAGGACCCCGCCCCCGCCAACGAGGAGTCCTGATGCTCCCCGGCGGCATCATCGAGGGCACCGGCCCGGACGCGGGCGTGGCCCTCCACTACGGCAACCCCGCCGCGGAGGCGCGTGCCCTGGAGCGTGGCACCGGGCTCGTGGACCTCTCCCAGCTCGAGGTGGTGGCCGTCTCCGGCCCCGAACGCCTCACCTGGCTCCACCTGTTCACCGCCCAGCACGTCTCCCACCTCACGCCCGGCACCTCCACCGAGACGTTGATCCTCACTCCCGCCGGCCAGATCCAGCACGCCGCCGCCATCCTCGACGACGGCGAGACCACCTACCTCATCACCGAACCCGGCCGCGGGGGCCCCCTGCGCGACTTCCTCGAGTCCATGCGCTTCGCCGCGCGCGTGGAGACCTCGGTGCTGGAGGACCGCGCCGTCGTCGGCGTGCTGAACGCGAACGTAACCCCGGCGCCACTCGCGGACCTGCTGGCCGCACACCCGCACTGGCAGGATCCGTGGCCCACCACGTCCGGCACCTCCTACGGCCCCGACGACGCCACCCACCCGGGCAGCGACTGGGACCTCGCGCTCTGGCTCACCACCCGAGATGGACTGGAGGAGCTGGCGGGGCGCTGGACGGAGTCCGGGGGAGCGCTCGCGGGCACCTGGGCCCTCGAGGCGGCGCGCGTGGCGGCGTGGCGGCCGCGGCTCGGCCGCGAGGTGGACGAACGCTCCATCCCCCACGAGCTCGACTGGCTGCGCACCGCCGTCCACCTGGACAAGGGGTGCTACCGCGGCCAGGAGACCGTGGCGCGGGTGGTGAACCTGGGCAAGCCCCCGCGCCGGCTCGTGTTCCTCCACCTGGACGGCTCCGCGGAGGCCCTCCCCGCCACCGGTGACCCCGTGGTTTCCGGGGAGCGGGAGGTGGGCGTGGTCACCTCCGCGGCCCGGCACCACGAGCTGGGACCGATCGCGCTCGCCCTCCTACGGCGTTCCGTCGACCCTGCGGCAGACCTGGTGGTGCGGGCCACCGTCCCGGACCCCGACGGCGGAGAGCCCACCGTGACGGACGTGGCGGCCGCGCAGGAGCCGATCGTGGATGTGGAGGGCCGCTCGGCGGCCTCGCCCACGGAGAGGCCCGGCGCGGGCCTCCGGGGATCGGGGGCACGCAACCCGAAGCCCGGGACAGGCTTCGGCAGCTTCTGACCACCACCGCCGATGGTGCACCCTACGTACGCCGATGGTGCACCCTACGTACGCCGAGGGTGCACCCTACGTGCGCCGATGGTGCACCCTACGTCCGGTTCGATAACTACGCAGGCCAGCACCCGCCGTCGGGGGGTTGGAGTGAACCCGGCAACGTCCAGAGCGCACGGCCGCGATGCGGGACTTCCACAGTAGGAGGGGCACAATGGGGATGTGACTGACAACCCCTGTGTCTCCCGACGGACCGTCCTCAAGGGCGCGGCGCTCGGTGCCGCGGCGCTACCCGTGCTCGCAGCGTGCTCGGATGGCTCCGGCATGCTCGATCGGACCCCGGAAGCGGGTGAGGTGATCGCATCCACGGACGATCTCGACGATGGCCAGACCCTGGTGGTGATGACAGCCAAGGGCGTGCCCGTGGTACTGCGCCGCGAGGGCGACGAGGTGATCGCCAAGTCCGGCGTGTGCCCGCACGGCGGCTGCGCCGTGCGGCTCGAGGTGGACAACCTGCTCTGCCCGTGCCACAACTCCAAGTTCGAGTTCGACGGCACCTTCATCTCCGGCCCGGCCGGGGAGGACCTCCACCCCACAGACGTCCACGTGGACGGCTCGCACATTGTGACGGGCGCCTGATCCTCGCACTGGAGCGCCGTCTCCCCTCGCCCGCCGGGGTGGGGCTTTAACGTGTGGCGGGGCGTTCACACTGGGAGGGGCCTGTCACCCTAAGAAGCCGCGTTCGAGGAGTTCTGGCCGGGGGTTGTATCGGAAGAGCAGGTCATTCCCGAGCTGGCGCACGAGTGCGCGCCTGAGCGAGTCCGCCGTCACGATGTCCTCCCACGTAAGGTGGATCACCACATAGCCGCGCGCAACGAGCTCGTCGTGTCTTCTCTGGTGCGCCGCGAGCCGCTTCAGTCGATCGCCCCTCTCGAACTTGAGGGCGCCGTCGAATTCGACGATGAGTCGCAACTCCTCGATCAGCAGGTCAGGGAAGTAGGACGTCCCATCCCCGAGGGGAATCTCCACCTGACACTTCGGCTCGGGCAGCCCCAGAGTGAGCAGCGCCCACCGGACAGCGGATTCTCCCGCCGATTCGGACAACGGATCGGCGTGGGCCAGGATCGCACGCGCCCGGCGGATTCCGCGAGCACCCTTCATCTGCTGTGCCGTCTCGATCCACCGTGACCTGATCGGCCGCGCGCGCTGGAGGGTTGCCGTCCGGTCCCTTCGATCGGCATCGCTCAGACGAGCGAGGACCGCATCGATAACGGTGACGGAAACACGCGGTGAGCGAAGCCGGGCGAAGTCCATCACGAGCCTGTCCAGGTTGCAGACCCGCACGCCGTCAACATCCACCCATTCGTCATCGCGAAGCTCGAAACCATGGCGGATCACCGCGGGCGGGTTCGGAGCAACGCTCGCGTCGCCACCGCACACGTACCTGCGGCGGTTCATCCCATGACGCCGCGCAACGTGCACGGAATTCCCCTCGTGTAGCACAGCGATTCCCCAGAATAGGGCCGCGCTCTCCAGCACGAGCACCGCATCCGGTGACTGTTTCGTCTGCCAGAGCGCCCGCGCCAGGTGCTCGAACCGCCGCCGCTTCCACGCCGGCCAGTCTCGCTCCACCAAGAGCGCGGCGCCGCGCCCGAGGGGCACGTTGGACTCGTGCTCGGCCGCATCCATGAGGGGCCGCGCCGAGACATTGACCTCGCCGGTCCGAAGCCGGTCCCGCACCTCGTCGAGGTGCTCAGAAACTAACGCCATGCGCTGATCGTGGAGCACGCGGGAGTTGCAGCGGCGTCGCAGATCGCATCCTGTGGATACAGGTGCGCGGAGGCGCCTGTGGACAACCGGGACCCGAAGCGCCGTCCGCTGGCGTCCCGACGGCGGAGCTTGGCGTGCGTTTTCGGGGAGCGGTACGTAGGGCGTCCCGACGGCGGAACCTGGCGTGCGTTTTCGGGGAGCGGTACGTAGGGCGCACCATCGGCGTGCGTAGGGTGCACCATCGGCGGAGAGATAGTCTGGGGGCGTGTGGATCTACGCCGTCCTGATGCTCGCCCTGACCTGGGTGGTGTCCGTCCCACTCTTCGCCGTGGAGGCCTACGCCCTCCTGGATGCCATCCGGCGCCCCGGTCGCATGTACGAGGCCAACATGAAGCGCACCAAGACCTTCTGGGTGGCCCTGCTGGCCGTCGCAGCCCTGTTCGGGCTCATCGCGATCCCGATCGTGCCCGTGTTCGGGAACCGCTTCCTCATGGTGCTCGCCGTCCTCCCCGCCGGCGTCTACCTGGCGGACGTGCGCCCCGCGCTGCGCGGACGGCAGTGGTGAGCTAGGTGAGGGCGGTACTGCAGCGGGTGGCGAGGGCCGCCGTCGTGGTGGAGGGGGAGACGGTAGGCGAGATCACGCGGCCGGGCCTCGTGGCGCTTGTGGGCGTGACCCACGGGGACGGGCCGGCGGAGGTGGAGACGATCGCGCGCAAGATTGCGGAGCTCCGCATCCTGGCGGATGAGGAGTCCTGCGAGAGCGCCGGGGCGCCCGTGCTGGTGGTCTCGCAGTTCACGCTCTACGGGAGCACGAAGAAGGGGCGGCGGCCCAGTTGGTCGCACGCGGCGCCCGGGCCGGTGGCCGAACCGCTCGTGGACGCCGTGGTGGAGGCGCTGCGCGCCCGCGGCCTGGAGGTGGCCACCGGCCGGTTCGGGGCGATGATGGAGATCACCATGGTGGCCGACGGCCCCGTCACGGTGCTCGTGGAGGCCGGCCCGGCCGCATAGGCGCCCGGCCGGCACCGGAACACCCGCCGGATTTTCGCCGCAATCACGCGGCGCCCGGCGGCCGGGTCCCGCCCCCTCACGCCTGTGGCGAACACGGGACGTTCCCGGGCGGCGCCCTCGTTAGCATTGCTGGAAGTCAGCAGCCCAAGGAGGCTCACATGTTCGA
>CAZTOM010000081.1:0-453 GCA_964615555.1 uncultured Actinomycetaceae bacterium | reverse complement strand
ACATGCTGTGCACAGTTCGCGCTGTGGTCAGCGCTGCCCATCCCAAGGTGCTGCAGTTAGCATCGAGGGTGGCGATTGCTACCTTCAGGAGTGAGAGATGTTCGAACGGTTCACCGACCGCGCCCGGCGAGTTGTGGTGCTCGCTCAGGAAGAGGCGCGCATGCTCAACCACAACTACATCGGCACCGAACACATCCTGCTCGGCCTCATCCATGAGGGCGAGGGTGTGGCGGCGAAGGCGCTGGAGTCGATGGGCGTCTCGCAGGAGGCCGTGCGCGCGCAGGTGGTGGAGATCATCGGCGAGGGCCAGCAGTCGCCCACCGGGCACATCCCGTTCACCCCCCGCGCCAAGAAGGTCCTCGAGCTCTCGCTGCGCGAGGCCCTGCAGCTCGGCCACAACTACATCGGCACGGAGCACATCCTGCTCGGCCTCATCCGCGAGGGTGAGGGCGT
>CAZTOM010000080.1:0-9108 GCA_964615555.1 uncultured Actinomycetaceae bacterium | reverse complement strand
CCGCCCCGCCCCGTGGGCTGTTGCCGATAATCGTCGCTATTCGCCGGCTGCCTCGAGGTCCGCCAAGATCCGAACGAGCTCCGCCGGCTGTTCCGCCACGGCGTCCGCCCCCTGCGCCTCATCGGGGGTGCCGTAGCCCCACCTCACAAACACGGACCGCAGGCCGTGCTCGTGGGCCCCGTTGATGTCATAGAGCCGGTCACCCACCATGATCGGTGACGCCCCTCCGCCCAGTCCCAGCTCCCCGAGCCTCTCCAGTGCACGGGAGATCACCACGGACTTGTCTGCGGAGACCTCATCCCCACCGGCGATCACATCGAACAGCCCGGTCAGGCCGAGCGCGTCCGTGGTCTTCAGCGCCACGGTCTCGAACTTGGAGGTGGCGATCGCGAGGCTCCACCCGCGCGAGCGCAGGTCCTCGCACACCTCCACCATGCCCTCGTACACGGGGGTGTCCGCGAGGTGGGCCTCCTGGTGGGCGCGGTAGAGCCCGATCAGCTCCTCCACCCGCTCCTCGGGGACCCCGAGCACGGTCTGCATCCCGATCGGGAGCGGCGGTCCCACGAACGGTCGCAGGTCCTCTGGAACGGGTAGCCCCGCCACCGTGAGCGCATGCCGGGCCGCGTTGAAGATCACGGGCCCGGAGTCGATGAGGGTTCCGTCGAGGTCGATGAGTGCAACAGCCACAGCCCCACCCTACGCATCCGCGCAGACGGGAGCGCCCCGGGGCTCGGCGGTTGCCATTCACCGCGAGCGGGGGCCAGTGGATTGTTACCCTCATCACATGAACGGACTCCCTGACAGCGTGAGGCTCGGCACCGGAGAGGGCGGCCTGCCCGTGGTGGACATCGACTCCCCCCGGGCCCGGGCGCGCCTCTACCTCTACGGCGCCCACCTGACCGACTGGACGCCCGCCGGTCAGGAACCGGTCCTCTGGCTCTCCCCGGACTCCCTGTTCGAAGAGGGCAGCCCCATCCGGGGCGGCATCCCGCTCTGCCTCCCGTGGTTCTCCAAGGGGCCCGGCGGGGACAAGGAACCCATGCACGGCGTGGCTCGTATCACCACGTGGGACCTCGCCGGCGTCTCCGACTCCGACGGCACCATCACCCTCCAGCTCGCCCTCCGCATGGAGGACTGGTCCGCCTCGCTCACCGTCACGATCGGCGAGGAGCTCGACCTCGAACTCACCACCAGCAACCACGGGGAGGCAAACCTCCAGGTGGAGGAGGCCCTCCACACCTACTTCGCCGTCTCGAACGTGGCGGACATCTCCATCGCCGGCCTCGACGGCGCCCCCTACCTGGACAAGGTGGCCGGCGGGGAGGCCACCCAGGAGGGAGACGTCACTTTCTCCGGCCGCACGGACCGCGTCTACGAGTCCGCCTCGGACGTGGCGATCATCGATCCCGGAATGAACCGGCGAATCGAGATCGCCAAGGACGGCAGCGAGAACACCGTGGTGTGGAACCCATGGGACGAGACCACACGCTCCATGGCGGACATCCCCGACGACGCCTGGCCGGGTTTCGTCTGCGTCGAGACTGCCAGCGTGGGCGGCAATGCCACGATCCTCCTGCCCGGGACCAGTCGGACCATCGCCACCACCTACGTGGTCCACTCCCTCACCTGACCCACCCGGGCGCACGCCGGGAGGGAGGGCATGTCGTCGGATAGCGACGGAAATCGGCAACAGCCTTCCCGGAAGGGGAGGGCGCGCGGTCGGATAGCGACGATTATCGGCAACAGCCTGCCCGGGAGGTGGGGCGGGGAGGGAGGGCACGCCGTCGGATAGCGACGGAAATCGGCAACAGGGTGGGGCGGGGGTTAGTCTTGTGCTCGCTGCCGCCTCCCGGGGAGGGCCCCGGCCGGCAGCGTTGTGTCCCCGAGGAGTTCCATGCTGATCCGGCTGTCGCTGCGCTACCTGCGGCCGTACTGGGGCGCGATCGCGCTGGTGGTGGTCCTGCAGATCATCCAGGCGGGTGCGGCGCTCTCCCTGCCCACGCTGAACGCGGACATCATCGACTACGGCGTGGTGGCCGGCGATATCGGCTACATCTGGTCCACCGGCGGCATCATGCTCGCGATCACCGCACTGCAGGCGGTCACGGCGATCACGATCGCGTTCCTGGGGGCGCGCACGGCGATGCGGGTGGGCAGGGACATCCGCCGCGACCTGGTGGAGCGGGTCCAGGACTTCGGGGGGCTCGAGATCTCCCGCTTCACCCCGCCCTCCCTCATCACTCGCGCCACGAACGATGTGCAGCAGATCCAGATGACCCTGCTCATGACGTTCATGATCATGATCCAGGCCCCCACGATGATGGTGGGTGGCGTGGTGATGGCGATCCGCCAGGACGCAGTCCTCTCCTGGCTCCTGGTGGCGATCATCCCGATCCTCGCCACCGTGATGACGGTGGCGATGGTGCGGATGGCACCGCTGTTCGCCACCCAGCAGGAGCGCATCGACGGCATCAACACCGTGATGCGCGAGCAGCTCACCGGGGCGCGCGTGATCCGCGCGTTCGTGCGGCAGGACGCGGAGCGCGCCCGCTTCTTCACCGCCAACGACGAGCTGCGGGACGTGGCCACCCGGGTGGGCATGTGGATGGCAATGCTCTTCCCGGCCGTCATGTTCATCGTGATGGCCGCCCAGGTGGGGGTGATCTGGTTCGGCGGGATCCGGATCGAGTCCGGCGGGATGCAGGTGGGCTCGCTCATCGCGTTCCTCAATTACCTCATGCAGATCTTCATGAGCGTGATGATGACGGTGATGATGTTCATGATCGTCCCGCGTGCGGAGGTTTCCTCCAGGCGCGTGAACGAGGTACTCGTCACCGAGCCGTCCATCACCTCGCCCCCCGCAGGGGAGGCCGCCCCGCTTCCCGACGGCGTGCACGACCTTGCGTTCGAGGACGTCACCGTGCGCTACCCAGGGGCGGAGGCGGACGTCCTGCGGGACGTATCCTTCACCGTGCCGGCCGGGTCCACCACGGCGATCATCGGGTCCACCGGGTCCGGGAAGACCACCCTCATCAACCTGCTGCCGCGCGTGCTCGAGGAGGCCTCCGGGACGATCCGGTTCGGGGGAGTGGCACTCGCCGAGGCCGACCTCGCGGACATCCGCTCCAAAATCGCCATGGTGCCGCAGCGCTCGTTCCTGTTCTCCGGCACGATCGCCTCCAACCTGCGGCTGGCCGCTCCCAAGGCGAGCGATGAGGAGCTGTGGGAGGCCCTCGATGCCGCCCAGGCGGAGTTCGTGCGCTCACTCGAGGGCGGGCTCGAGGCCCCCGTGGAGCAGGGCGGGAAGAACTTCTCCGGCGGGCAGCGCCAGCGCCTCACCATCGCCCGTGCACTCGTGCGCAAGGCCCCCCTCACGGTGTTCGACGACTCCTTCTCCGCGTTGGACTACTCCACGGACGCCCGCCTGCGGGCCGCGCTCCCCGGGTTCCTCGGTGATCGCAGCATCCTGATCGTGGCCCAGCGCGTGTCCACCATCCGCCGCGCGGACCAGATCGTGGTCCTGGAGAACGGTGAGGTGGTGGGCCGCGGTACCCACGGTGAGCTGATGGAGACCTGCGAGACCTACCGCGAGATCGTCCTGTCCCAGCTCTCCGCCGAGGAGGCCGCATGAGCGCCGGGCCACGCGGGGGAGGACCCCGCGGCGGCGGCCCCCGCGGTCACGGGGGAGCCGCCTTCGATCCCACGGCGCGGGTGAAGAACCTGCGCGCCACGGTGGGGCGCCTGCTGTCCCACCTGCGTCCCCAGCGCGTACAGATCATCGTGGTGGTGGTCCTCTCCGCGCTCGGGGTGCTCTTCAGCGTGCTCGGCCCCAAGCTGCTCGGGAACGCCACGGACATCATCTTCCGCGGTGTGGCCGGGAAGATGGTGGGGGACACCATGCCCGCTGGGACCACCCGGGACGAGGCGATCGAGGCCATGCGCGAGGCCGGACAGGACGAGGTCGCAGACATGCTGGGCGCGGTGGAGTTCGTCCCCGGCCAGGGGATCGATTTTGGGGCCCTCGGCCAGGTGGCCCTCACGGTGCTCGGCATCTTCTTCCTCGCCGCCCTCGCGAACCTGCTCGCGGCCCGCATCCTCACCCGCGTCATCCAGCGCGTGGGGTTCGAACTGCGCGAGACCGTCCAGGCGAAGGTGGACCGCGTCCCCCTGAACGTGCTCGAGGGCGGTTCGCGCGGAGACACGCTCTCGCGCCTGACAAATGACATCGACAACGTCACCCAGGTCCTCCAGCAGACCCTCTCCCAGGTGGTCACCTCGGTGCTCACCGTGGTTGGAGTGCTCTCGATGATGGTGTGGATCTCACCCACCCTCTCCATCATCGCGCTGATCATCGTGCCCCTCGCGGCGTTCGTGACCACCACGATCATGCGGCGCTCCCAACCCCAGTTCGTGCGCCAGTGGAAGTCCACCGGAAACGTGACCGGCATCGTGGAGGAGTCCTTCACGGGCCACGACGTGGTGACCACCTTCGGTGCGCAGGACCACTTCCGCCGCGAGTTCGGGCGGGAGAACGAGGCGCTGTACGACTCCTCGTTCCGTGCCCAGTTCCTCTCCGGCCTGATGATGCCGTCCATGATGGTGCTCTCCAACATCTCCTACGTGGCGATCGCCGTGGTGGGTGGGTTGCGTATCCTCTCCGGGCACATCTCGCTCGGGTCCGTGCAGGCCTTCATCCAGTACTCCCGCCAGTTCAACCAGCCCCTCACCCAGCTCGCCTCCATGGCGAATCTGGTGCAGTCCGGCGGGGCCTCCGCCGAGCGCGTGTTCGAGCTCCTGGACGCGGAGGAGGAGTCGGTGGACGTGAGCACCGGCACCCTGCCCGCCGAGGTGGGCGACGTCCGCTTCGAGGACGTGGACTTCTCCTACATCCCCGGTATCCCGGTGATCACGGGCCTCTCCCTCCACGCAGCCCCCGGGCAGACGGTGGCGATCGTGGGCCACACCGGCGCTGGGAAGACCACGCTCGTGAACCTCCTCATGCGCTTCAACGAGGTGGACTCCGGCCGGATCCTCGTGGACGGGGTGGACACCTCCACCGTGCCGCGGGACGAACTGCGCTCCCGCATGGGCATGGTCCTCCAGGACACCTGGCTGATGGAGGACACGATCGCCGCGAACATCGCCTTCGCCAAGCCGGACGCCAGCCGCGAGGAGATCGAGGCGGCGGCGCGGGCCACCAACCTGGACCACCACGTGCGCACCCTCCCGGACGGCTACGAGACCATCGTCACGGACGAGTCGCTCTCCGCCGGGGAGAAGCAGCTCCTCACCATCGCCCGCGCCTTCCTCTCCGATCCGCAGATCCTGGTGCTGGACGAGGCCACCTCCTCCGTGGACACCCGCACCGAACTGCTCGTGCAGCAGGCCATGACGGAGCTGCGCAGGGGCCGCACGGCGTTCATCATCGCCCACCGCCTCTCCACCATCCGGGACGCGGACCTGATTGTGGTGATGGAGAACGGTGATGTGGTGGAGAAGGGCACCCACGCCCACCTGCTAGAACGCGGCGGGGCCTATGCTCGGTTGTACCGGTCCCAGTTCGAGGCGCCGGCGGACGAGAACTAGGAGCGGGCGGCGCGATGCCGGGACTCAACTTGGAGCCGGGTCACTCCCAGTACCGGCGCACGCTCGTGGCGCTCTTCCTCATCGGCATCTCCACGTTCGGGCTCATGTACCCCGTACAGCCCCTGTTCGTGACCATCGGGGCCGACTACGGCCGTAACGCCGCCGAGACCTCCCTCCTGCTGTCCGCCACCACCCTCGGGATCGCGCTGGCCGTGATCCCACTGGCCGGCCTCTCCTCCCGGATCGGCCGCGCCCGCGCCATGCAGGTGGGCCTGCTCACCGCCACCCTCGCCGGCGTGGCCTCCGCGTTCGCGGGCCCCTGGTGGCTCCTGGTCCTCACCCGCGGGATCGTGGGAATCGGCCTCGCATTCATCATGGTCTCCGCCATGGCGTGGGTGGTGGCCGAGGCCTCCCCGTGGGCCTTCGGCCGGATCGGGGGGCTCTACATCTCCGGCACCACGATGGGCGGGGTGCTCGGGCGGCTGTCCTCCGGGCTCTTCGCCGAGGTCCTCGACTGGCGCGGAGCCATCCTGGTCACCTCCCTCCTGGCGCTCGGCACCGGAATCATGGCGCACATCCTCCTGCCCGGGTCCACCGCCCCCACCCGGGTGGTCACCCGCACCGAGGTGCGCGGGCCAGATCCCAACCGGTGGTTCCGCCTGCGCATGTTCCTCGTGGCCGGGTTCGGGATGGCGGCGTTCGTGGGCACCTACAACGTGACCACCTACCGGGTGGCGGGGGACCCGTTCTGGCTGGGGCCCGGATTCACCGGCATGCTGTTCCTCACCTACCTCAGCGGCACCCTGACCTCGGCCGTGGGTGGCCGCTGGGTCCAGCGCTGGGGCCTGAACCGCGTGATCCTCGCGGGCGCGGTGCTCGCCATCAGCGGGGTCCTCGTCACCCTCGTGCCCTCGCTCATCGCCATCATCGGCGGGCACCTGATGCTCGCGGCCGGGTTCCTCGGCCTCCACTCGGTGGCCAACGGCGGGGCGGCGCGCTACTCCCCGGCACCCTCCCGCTCCTCCGCCTTCTACACGCTCTCCTACTACGTTGGCTCGTCCGTGGGAGGCGTGCTCCTCGGGCTCGCGTGGGACGCCGGCGGCTGGCCGGCGTCCGTGGCCTCCGCGGTGGCCCTCCTCGCCGTGGTGGCCGTGGCCGGCGCCACCGCGAGGCCTGTCCAGACCCCCTGACCCCCCACCCCCGCCCCAACCGCGAGGGTGCGCCACAACCACCGCGAGGCTGCACCACTCCCTGGGTCGGCCCACGCCTCAGCTGTCAGCCTCGGGGCGCACCCTCACGGTGGTTGCCTACTCGAGGCCGCGGCGCTTCAGCAGTGGGCCGATCTCGGGGTCCCGGCCGCGGAACTCCCGGTAGGAGGCCAGCGGATCGCGCGTGTTCCCGCGCCCGAGCAGGGTGCGGCGGAAGTGCTCGCCGGCCTCGCGGTTCAGGCCGCCGTCGGTGCTGCCGTCGTCGCGCACCACCGCGCCCTCCTCCGTGAACCACTCCACGGTGTCCGCGTCCATGACCTCGGACCAGATGTAGGAGTAGTAGTTGGCGTCGTACCC
Source organism: uncultured Actinomycetaceae bacterium (assembly GCA_964615555.1). GTDB lineage: Bacteria > Actinomycetota > Actinomycetes > Actinomycetales > Actinomycetaceae > JAAZBW01. The sequence goes on along the minus strand of CAZTOM010000080.1, from coordinate 1,957 downwards.
GCCGCCGAAGGCGTGGTTGAAGTACGCGCTGCGGTAGCGCGGCGGCACGAGCGGGTTGTCCAGCCCCGCCTCGGCGAGCGCGCGGGCCTCGAAGGCCTCCACCTCGGCAATCTCGGTGGGGACGTCCTCCGGCGCGAGACGGTGCCAGGCCTGGTCCAGCAGGGTGGCGGCGAGGTACTCGGACGTGGCGAAGCCCTGCCCGAACGTGCCCATGTCCACCAGCCGCTCCACGAACTGGGCGGGCAGCACCTCGCCGGTCTCGTGGTGCTTCGCGAAGTTCTCGATCACCTCGCGGTTGACCATCCACATCTCGTTGACCTGGCTGGGGAACTCCACAAAATCGCGCGGCACGTTGGTGCCCTCCAGGCTCGGGTAGCGCGCATCCGAGAGCAGGCCGTGAAGGGCGTGCCCGAACTCGTGGAAGCAGGTGCGTACCTCGTCCCACGTCAGCAGCGTGGGCTCACCCTCCGCGGGCTTGGTCACGTTGAGGTTGTTCATGATGACGGGCCGGGTGCCGAGCAGGGAGGACTGCTCCACGATGTTGTGCATCCACGCGCCACCGCGCTTCCCCTTGCGGGCGTAGAAGTCGCCCAGGAACAGGCCGAGCGGGCTGCCGTCCTCCTCGCGGACCTCCCACACCTTCACGTCCGGGGTGTAGCCGGCCAGGTCCTGACGCTCGTGGAAGGTGAGCCCGAAGAGCCGGCCGGCCGCGTAGAACACGCCGTCCTCGATCACGCGCGAGAGCTCGAGGTAGGGCTTCAGCACGTCATCGTCGATCGCGAACTTCTTCGCGCGCAGCCTCTCCTCGTAGAACACCCAGTCGGATGCCTCCAGAGCGCCCGCCTCGGCGCCCTCCGCCTCGGCCTTGAGCGCGGCCAGCTCCTCGCCCTCGCGCACGGCGTTCCGCGCTGCGGCGGGAGCGAGCTGCGCGAGGCGCTCGGCCACCGCCGCAGAGGACTTCGCCGTACCCTGCGCCGCGATCACCGTGGCGTGGTCGGGATGCCCGAGCAGGCGCGCCCGCTCCGCCCGGAGCCGAGCGAGGCGCAGGATGACGGACCGGGTGTCGGTGGCGCCGTCGTCGCCCCACCCGCGGGCGAGGGACGCCTCCAGCACCCGACGACGGGCGGCCGGGCTGGTCAGGCGCGCGAGGGCGGGCTGCTGGCTGGGGGAGAGGAAGGTGAGCACGTGGCCGTCCTGCTCGCGGGCGGCCGCGTTGGCGGCGAGGGAGGCGCGGGCGTCCTCGTCCAGGCCGGCGAGCTCGTCCTCGTCCAGGGTGAGCGCGGCATTCTCGATGGCCTTGGTGGCCTTCTGGGAGAACTCGGTCTCCGCCTCCGCGATCTGGGCGTTCAGCTCCTTCAGGCGCTCCCGGTCCTCGCCCTGGAGCTGGATGCCGTTCTCGCGGAACTGGCGCAGGTACTCGGAGAGCAGCCAGTCGGTTTCCGCGTCCAGGCCGAGTGCCTCGCGCTGCTCCTCGAGTGCCACCAGCTTCTGGTAGAGCCGCTCGTCCAGCCACAGCCTGTCCGAGTGGGCGGCGAGCTTGGGCATCATCTCCGCCTCCACGGCGTCCCACTCCTCCCCGCCCACGGACGAGGCCAGCGTGAACGCGGGAGCGGCGGCGCGGTCCAGGAGGGCGCCGGCCCGCTCGAGTGCCTCGAGGGTGTTCTCCACGGTGGGGGCGTCCTCGCTCGTGGCGATCTCCTCCCACTCGGCGGCCTCCTCCTCCATGCCGGCGGCAACGGCCTCGCGGGCGTTCTCCGGCGTGATCGCCGCGAAGTCCGGCAGGCCGAAGGGGAGGGAGGAGGGCTGTGCGAACGGGTTCGATGCAGGAAGAGCCATGCCCGCCATTCTGCCGCCCCGGTCGCGGCCGCGCACAATCCTGCGGCGGAGGCATCGGATCCACCGGCGGACGCACGCGATCCCCGCGCGCACACGTGCCTAGGATTGCGCCGTGCACCCA
>CAZTOM010000079.1:6732-9132 GCA_964615555.1 uncultured Actinomycetaceae bacterium | reverse complement strand
CCCAGGGTGATGCCCTCCTGGCGCGCACGTGCCTTCGCGGCGCTGAGCAGCCGCTCATCCACGTTGATCGTCGTCCTCATGCATCAATGATACGTACTACACGCATCACCGTCATCACCCGTGGTTCCGCGCTCATCCTGGCGGCCGCCATTCGCACAATCCCCTCGGCGCGCGCGGGAGGCTCACCTCGCCTAGCGTGGAGTGACCAGCACGTTCAGCACGAGAGGACCTCTCATGGGCAAGGCGATCGAGACCTACCTGCAGGACCACCACGCCGGATCGGTGGCGGGTGTGGACGCGTTCCGGCGCGTGGCGGAGCACCACGGTGATGCGGAGGTGAGGGAGGCCCTCACCCGGCTCGCAGACGAGATCGAGGCCGACCAGAACGCACTGCTCGAGGTCATGGAGTCCCTGGACACCCAGCCGGCCGCCCTGAAGGACCTGCCCGCGAAGATCGGGGAGAAGTTCGCCCGCCTCAAGCTGGTGAACCGGTTCTCCGAGCGTTCCCCGCTCAACGATGTGGAGGACCTCGAGCTCCTCGTGATGGCCGTCCACGGCAAGGCGCTCGGGTGGAGCCTCCTGCTGGGCGTGGAGGACGAGCGCCTGGACCGGGAGCGGATCACAGAGTTGCTCAAGCGCGCCCGCGCCCAGGAGGAGGAGCTGGACGGCCTGCGCCACGGCCAGGCCGCCAAGCTCCTCGAAGAGGACTAGGGCCCCGGCCGCGCGCGGAAGACTGGGTGTGCCCAGCCGCGCGGAGCACCCCTGCGCACCCGCAAAGGACCCCCGGCCGCGCGCCTACGCCACCACGGTGAGGGTGGAGCCCTTTCCGCCGGGGCGATGGCTCACCTGGATCTGCTCGTGGATCTGGTTCCGCAGCTCCGTCACGTGGGAGACGATGCCGACCGATCGGCCGCCCACGGACAGAGACTGCAGCACCCGCATCACGTTCTCGAGCGTGTCCGGATCAAGTGTGCCGAAGCCCTCGTCCACGAACAGGGTGCCGAGCTTGATCCCGCCGGTCTCGTCCGTTACCACATCGGCAAGCCCGAGTGCGAGCGAGAGCGAGGTGTAGAACGTCTCTCCCCCGGAGAGCGTGTGCGGGGAGCGGACCTTGCCGGTGGTGTAGTCCATGACCTCCAGGCCGAGGCCCTGCCCGCGTGTCCTCTGCCCGCGCTCAGCGTCCGTGCGCCGCAGTTCGTAGCGGCCGTCAGACATGGTGGCAAGGCGGATGTTCGCGGCTCGCACCACGTCCTCGAAGCGGCGCAGCAGCACGTAGATGCTCAGGCGCATGGACCGGGAATTCGTTCCCTGCACCACCTTGGACATCCGGACGAGCGCCTGCACGCCGGCAGCGGTGGCGGCCTCCGCGTCCAGCGCGGAGTTGAACTCCCGGAGGCACCGCTCCACCTCATCCACATCACGGCGGGCGGCGCCCAGGCGGGTGTTCGCGTCATCGGACTTCGTGACGGCCTCCTGCCACTCCTTCCGGCGCTGGTCCGCCTCCGGCTGTTCGGCTCCCGTGAGTGCGGCGATCTCCGCCTCCGCGAGGGTGGCGTTCGCGGAGGCCCGTTCGGAGTCGATCCGCTTCACGGAGGCTGTGAGGGCGTCCAGTTCGGCCGGTGGGAGCAGGGCGGTGCCGGCCTCGCCAGAATCGGCGAAGCCGGAGTCCCGGCTGGCCTCCTCCAGTCCGGCCGCCACGGTGGCCCGCTGATCCTCTGCGCTCGCGGCGTTCGCGAGGGCCGTCCGGATTGCCTCCACCTGTGCGAGTGTGCGCTGCGTGGCGTCCAGCGCCTCCATCACGCTCGCGTGCTCGCCACGGGACTTCTCCACGGCGCTGCGCGCCACACCCAGTTCACCGGTGATGCGCGCCGATACGGATCTGGCTTCGGTGATCGCCGCACGGGCGGCATCGATCTTCCCAGCAAGCTCCGTCTCACGTCCGGCCAGCGCCCCGAGCTTCCCGGCCAGCGCCTGCTCCTGGTCCGCCAGGGCCCGGTCCGCGGCCTGCGCCTCACGGGCGCCGGCCAGGGCTGCCGCGATGGACTCGGCCGTCTCCTCTCCGAGTTGGGTACGCAGCTCCTCGGCCTGCGTGGTGAGCCTGTTGAGCTCCGTGAGCGCATCCGCGAGCGCCGTGGTGGCAGCCGCGCTGGCCTCCCGGGCCGCCTCGGCAGTGGCCTTGTCCGCCGAGCCCTCGCCGCGGCTGGCGGGGGAGGGATGGTCCGTGGAGCCGCACACCATGCACGCGGAACCAGGGACGAGCTCCCCGGCGAGGTCACCCGCGATTCCACCCAGCCAGCTCTCACGCACCTCCGCTTCGTGCCGCACGGCCGCATCTGCCGCGGCTGAGGCCCGATCGGCTGCCTGCCGGGCCGTGGCGGCATCGCCCTCAACCCGGGAGAG
>CAZTOM010000079.1:3491-6632 GCA_964615555.1 uncultured Actinomycetaceae bacterium | reverse complement strand
AGCGGCCTCGAGGCGGCCCACATCCCCACCTGCAGCAGCGCGCGCCGAGGCCACGGCGGCTGCTGCCTGCCGCGCGGCCTCCGCCGTCTCCGCTGCGCGCCGGAGGGAGGATCGCAGGCCCGCCGCCGCCGTGGCGCGGCGGAGCCGCTCCCGCTCCTGAGCAATCTCCTCCGCGCGCTCGTCCTGGGCAGCCAGCACGGCGTGGGCGGCGCTCCGGCGCCGCAGCAGCCCGGCCACCCTCTCCGCCTCCTGGAAGCGGGCGTGGGCGGCGTCCGCCCGGCCCTTGGCCGCTGCAGCCTCGGCGCCGAGCAGCTCTGCAGCCTCCCGCACCCCCGCCACCATCTCGGCCCCTGCCTCGCGGACCGGCGAGGTGTCCTTCCACGTCTCATCCCCGATCTCGGGGATACCCTCACGGTCCCCCCAGAGGGCCACCAGTGCGGTGACGGCCTCGTTCCGTGCGGCGTCCACCGCCTTCTCCGCCCGGCGCGACTCCTCTTTCAGGGTCAGTTCGGTGGACTGGTAGACCTTCGTGTTGAAGATCGTCTGGAGGAGTTTCTGGCGATCGTCGGGCTTCGTGGTGAGGAAGCGGGCGAACTGCCCCTGGGGGAGCACGATCGTCTGGAGGAACTGCTCCTTGGTGAGTCCCACGAGGGTGGCGATCTCGGTGCCCACCTCGGTCTTCTGGGAGGACATGGGCTCCCCGGATCCCGGGATTGCGATCTGCTCCTCGGAGGTCAGGCGTAGGAGCTTGGCCTGGGAGTCGACCTTCGTCACTCCCTCGCCTCGCACCTTCGCGCGGTAGTACTCGGCGGAGCGCCACACCCGGTACAGCCCGGAGGCGGTCTCGAAGACCAGCTCCGCGTACGGCTCCACCCCCTCCTCCGCGTGGTCCGAGTGGAGCCGGTCCTTGTCTCCCTCGATGGTGCCGTAGAGGGCAAACGTGATCGCGTCGATCACCGTTGACTTGCCGGTGCCGGTGGCGCCGCACAGGAGGAACAGCCCGGAGAGCGAGAGCCGGTCGAAGTCAATCACGTGCTCGCCCGGGTAGGGTCCGAGCGCACGGAATGCGAGGTGCCGCACCTTCATCAGGCCACCACCCCCCGGGCCGCCTCATAGGCGGCCCGCAGGACGGCCGCCTCCTCCGGGTTCGGCGGACTACCGGTGGCCTCCTCCACGAATGAGTTCAGCACCTCGTACGGATCAGAACCCTCGGCCGTCACGCCGCGCACCTCCGGGAGCGCCTCGCCCGGTACATGCAAGGTCACGATCGCGTTGGGGAACCGCTCCACCAACCGCTCCCGCATGTGCTCCGGGCGGTGGGTGTCCGTCACCACGGCCTTCACCCACGCGTCCGCCGCGGCGTCATACTTCCCGGAGAGGAGGTCCTCCAGCGGACCGGTGATCTCCACGAGCCGGCGCACTACCGGCGCCTGAACCACCGTGGCGGATGCCTCGGAGCCCGCCGCGAGCTCCACGATCACCGAGGACTTCGTGTGGTTCCGCTCGGAGAACGAGAACGCCACCGGCGAGCCGGAGTACCGCGCCAGCACGCCGCCATTCACCACTTGCGGCCCGTGCAGGTGCCCGAGCGCCAGGTAGTCCAGGTCCCGCCCGAACACCCCTACGGGAACGTCCCCGATCCCGCCCACCCGCAGGTCACGCTCGGAGTCGGATGCCTCACCCCCGCGGATGAACGCGTGCGCCATCCCTACCGCAGGGATACGTACGGAACCCGAGCTCCGCCGTCGGGCAAGGTCAGCCCCCACCCGGCGGACCGCAGCCCCCAGCACGCCCAGGTGCGAGCGCTCGGGCAGCTCGTCCCCGTCCGCGAGCCGGGAGCGGGTGAGGTCCGGGTCCAGGTAGGGCAGCGCGTAGACGATCGCGCCCACGTTCCCCTCGCGGTCAGGAAGCTCCACGGCCTCACCCACCCGGGCCGCATCCGATCGGATCGAGAGCTCGTCCCGCAGCAGGCCGGCACCGAAGCCGAGCCGGGTGGCTGAATCGTGGTTACCCGAGGTGAGGACCACCCGGGTGATCGAGCACAGGCGACCGAGGACGTCCTGCAGCAGTTCGATGGACTCCACCGGTGGGATCGCCCGGTCGAAGATATCCCCGGAGACGAGGACCGCATCGATGGACTCCTCGCGCACCAGGTCCACGAGGTGGTCGAAGTACGCCTCGTGCGCATTCGCGAGCGAGACGCCGTGGAGGTTCCGGCCCACGTGCCAGTCGGAGGTATGGAGAATCCGCATGTCCACCACGTTAGTTCGGAGCACTGACACGAACGCCTGGCGAACGTGCCACCTGCGCCTCGGTCAGTCTTCCTGGGATGCGAGGCGCTCGAGCACCTCATCGTGCAGGTGGCCGTTCGTGGCCACGGCGTTGCCGCCCCACGGCCCGTCCTCGCCGGCCACGGAGGTGAAGCGGCCGCCCGCCTCCGTCACGATCGGCACGAGCGCCGCCATGTCATACGTGGCGAGCTCTGGCTCCGCCGCGAGGTCCACGGCGCCCTCCGCCACCAGCATGTAGGACCAGAAATCGCCGTACGCGCGGGTGCGCCAGCACTGCTCCGCCAGGCTGAGGAACGCCCGCAACCGCCCGAGCTCCGCCCACCCACCCAGCGAGGAGTAGGACAGGGAGGCGTCCTCGATGCGCGCCACGTCCGACACCCGGATACGGCGCGCCGAACTCAGCGAGCGGCCCGTCCACGCGCCCCCGCCCTTCCCGGCCCACCAGCGCCGCCCGAGCGCCGGGGCGGAGACCACGCCCGCCACCACCTCGCCGTCCTGCGCGAGCCCGATGAGGGTGGCCCACACGGGCACGCCGCGGATGAAGTTGTTGGTGCCGTCGATGGGATCGATGATCCACTGCCGCGAGGAGTGCCCCGTGGTCCCGAACTCCTCACCCAGGATCGAGTCCCGCGGACGCGTGCGCTGGAGCTGGCCGCGGATCACCTGCTCCGCGGAGCGGTCCGCGTCCGAGACGAGCGTGGTGTCCGGCTTCGTCTCCACGTGGAGGTCCTGCGCGTTGAACCGCGCCATGGTCATGCCGTCCACCTGGTCCGCAATCACGTGCGCGAGGCGGAGATCGTCATCGAAGCTCATGATCCGTACGCTACCGGCGCGGCGGGGGCGCGCGGGT
>CAZTOM010000079.1:0-3391 GCA_964615555.1 uncultured Actinomycetaceae bacterium | reverse complement strand
CCGTCCCCGACGGCGGGACTCGCCGTGGCGGGCGTCAGTACTCCGCTGCGCCGAGGCGGGCCGCGAGCAGGCGGCGGTAGGACTCCAGGCGGCCGGTGCGGTAGGCACGCTCGGCGCCGCCCTCCGGAGCGGCGGCCACCCACTCGTCCAGGGCACAGTCCGGGGCGTCCTCCGCGTGCGAGCAGCTACGCGGGCAGTCCTCCCACGCCACCTCGGCGAGGTCCCCGAAGCCCTTGAGCAGATCATCCGGCTCCACGTGGGCGAGCCCGAAGGAGCGCACACCCGGGGTGTCGATCACCCAGCCACCCTCCGCCAACTCGAATGCCACAGCGGAGGAGGAGGTGTGCCGGCCGCGGCCCGTCACCACGTTCACGTGGCCCGTGGCGCGCTCCGCCTCCGGGACCAGCGCGTTCACCAGCGTGGACTTGCCCACCCCGGAATGCCCCACCAGCACGGAGACGTGGTCCGCGAGCGTCGCGCGCACGTCCTCCAGGCCCACCACCTCGCCGTCCCCGCCGCGGCGGACCGTCACCACGTCCACGTCCACGGCGCCGTAGGCCTGCAGGAACTCCTCCGGTTCGGCCAGGTCCGCCTTGGTGAGCACGAGGACCGCGCGCATCCCGGCGTCGTAGGCGGCCACGAGGAAGCGGTCGATGAAGCGGGGCCGCGGGGGAGGATCGGCCAGGGCCACCACCACCACGAGCTGGTCCGCGTTGGCCACCACCACGCGCTCCACGCCCTCCGTGTCCCCGTCCTCCGCGGACCTGGTCAGCGCGCTGGAGCGCTCGTTCACCGCCACCACCCGCGCGAGCGTGTCCGGACGGCCGGTGAGGTCGCCCACCACGGCGACCCGGTCGCCAACCACGATCGACCCACGCCCCAGCTCACGCGCCTTGACGGCGGTGAGGCGGGTTCCGTCGTCGGACATGAGGGAGTAGCGGCCCCGGTCAACGGCGACCACGAACGCGCGCGGGGCATCCGAGTAGTCCGGACGGCGCTTGGTGCGGGGGCGTGAACCGCGCCCCGGGCGCACACGGACGCGCGGATCGTCCGTCCCGATATCCCGGACCACTCAGATACGTCCCGGTCAGTTGTCCGTGTAGCGGGCCTTGAGGGTGGCCTTCTGCTCACGGAGGTCCGCGCGGTGGTCACGGGCGTTCTGGAAGCGCCAGCCGATGGAGGGCTTCCCACCGCGGTCGGCGGCGGCGAGGATCAGGCCGCCACCCAGGCCGAGGCCGCGGAACATGCCGCGCCAGCGGTCCTTGCTGGACTCCGGGGAGCTCTTGTCCCACACGGGGTTGTTCAGCAGCGTGATCGGGATGTTGAGCACCGCCAGCGTGGCGGCAGCGATGCGCGGCTGCTTGCCGAGCGCCAGGGCAACCCCGGCCGCGGCCGAGACGGCGCCGGAGACGCGGGCCAGCATCGCCGCGTCCGAGGAGAGGACCGGCGGCACACCCGAGCGCTCCAGCAGCGGGGTCACCTTGCGGAACTTCTCCACATGGGACTGGGGCTTCAGGGCGGCGTCGATGCCGTCCGCGATGAAGTAGGACGCGAGCATGGGGCGGGCGAAGAGTGCGGCAAGGTTCATGCCCCCATTCCACCGCACGATCCCGCTGCGCGCCACCGCCGAAGGTCCGGGGGGCCAGCACTTGTGGGGGGGGGATTCGTTACCGCCGCGGCAACGCATTCCGCCCAGGTCCGTCGCACCCGGTGCGAAGGCGCGGCCGGGCTCGCGTCTGGGGAATGCCGCGAGCCGTGATCCGCGGGTGGGTGGGAATGATGCGCCCCCCACGGGCGTTGCACCAGACGTGAGTACATCCATCCTCGAGCGGTCGGCGCTGTCCCCGGACGACCTCGCATGGCTGGAGGCACTAGGCTCGGAGGCAATGGAGAACACCAATAACGCCGTCGCCACGGTGGACGTGCGCGATCTCTTCGAGGAACAGGCGATGCCGTTCCTCGACCAGCTCTACGGCGCCGCACTGCGAATGACGCGGAATCCCGCGGATGCCGAGGACCTCGTCCAGGACGCCTACGCAAAGGCGTTCGCCGCCTTCCACCAGTTCAAGCAGGGCACCAACCTGAAGGCCTGGCTGTACCGCATCCTCACCAACACCTACATCAACCAGTACCGCAAGGCGCAGCGCGAACCGCGCCGCACCGACGACGAGCAGGTGGAGGACTGGCAGCTCGCCGAGGCCGCGAGCCACTCCTCCAGCGGGCTGCGCTCCGCCGAGACGGAGGCCCTGGACGCCCTGCCGGACACCACGGTGAAGGAGGCGCTCGCCGCCCTGCCGGAGGACTTCAGGCTCGCCGTGTACCTGGCCGATGTGGAGGGCTTCTCCTACAAGGAGATCGCCGAGATCATGGGCACCCCGCTCGGGACCGTCATGTCCCGCCTCCACCGCGGGCGCAACCAGCTCCGCGAGTCCCTCGCCGACTACGCCCGCGAGAGGGGGATCGGTTCATGAGCGCCATGAAGGACTGCGACTGCAACGACTTCCTCTCCCGCCTCTTCGCCCTGTTCGACTCCGAACTCGAGGCCGCCGAGGCCGAGGTGCTGCGCGCTCACGTGGCCCGCTGCCCCGACTGCACGCGCCACGCGGAGGCCGAGGAACACATCCGCGCGATCCTGCGCCGCTCCTGCATCGAGCACGCACCCGAGGCGCTGCGCATGCGCGTACACGCCCAACTCACCGTGCTGCGGCTCGGGGGCGGCCCACCGGCCATCCGGCCGCGGACCTCGCAGTAGTAGTGCCGGGCCGCGGGGGCGCACCGGGGCCGCGGGGGCGCACCGCCCCATCCCGGCGGGCAGGCCCTGCCGGCGGTTGGCGGCTCTGGGGCGCGCGGGTACTGAGGCCCATCCCACTGGGCCCGCGCGCGAAGGGCACGCGGGGAGCCGTTATGATGGAGCGTCTAGTCGTCCGCGCCGGAAGGCGCCGGAAGGAGTGAACATGAGCAAGCGTGGTCGTAAGCGCAAGGCGCGCGCCAAGAACGCTGCGAACAGCGGCAAGCGTCCCAACGCCTGAGTAACCTCAGGGGTCTGAAGAGGAGGGCCGTCCCGGTAGGGGCGGCCCTCTCCCTATGTCTGGGGACGTGCTGTGTTGGTGAGTGTGGCGTGCGGGTGCGCGGTGTGGAGTGTGTGGCTTGCGGGTTTTCGCAGCGCGTGCGGGCGGAGGTTACGCCGGGTGCGCGGCGTACGGGATCGTGCAGGGGGCGCGCGAGCTGGGGAGCACGTCAGGTGGGAGCGTGTCAGCGCATGGGGAGCGCGCCAGGTGGGGAGCCTGTCAGCGCATGGGGGCGCGCGAGCTGGGGAGCACGTCAGGTGGGGAGCGCGTCAGCGCATGGGGAGTGACTCGACGAAGTCCATGCCGATCGCGCCCACGCCCTG
>CAZTOM010000078.1:0-9156 GCA_964615555.1 uncultured Actinomycetaceae bacterium | reverse complement strand
CCAGGGACACGTGGAGGAACACCACGTTGGACTTCCCGAGGTCCCGGCGCACCTGCCGGGCCGCCTCCAGGAACGGGAGCGACTCGATATCTCCCACGGTGCCCCCGATCTCCGTGATGATCACGTCCGGGGGTGCCTCCCCGCTGCCCTCCGCAGGGGTGGCCTGGGCGCGCATGCGCTCCTTGATCTCGTCCACGATGTGCGGGATCACCTGGACCGTGTCGCCCAGGTACTCCCCGCGCCTCTCGCGTGCGATCACCCGGGCGTAGACCTGCCCGGTGGTGGCGTTCGCGGCGCCGGAGGCCTCCACGTCCAGGAAGCGTTCGTAGTGCCCGATGTCCAGGTCCGTCTCCGCCCCGTCTGCGGTCACGAAGACCTCGCCGTGCTGGAACGGGTTCATGGTGCCGGGATCCACGTTGAGGTAGGGATCCAGCTTCTGCATGGCCACCCGCAGCCCGCGGGCGCGCAGGAGGTGTCCGAGCGATGAGGCCGTGAGGCCCTTTCCGAGGGAGGAGACCACTCCTCCGGTCACGAAGATGTGCCGGGAATGGCTGGCACTGGCCGCGCGTTCGTGTTGCACCACGGAATTCGATTCTATGGCAGCGCTGGCCCCTACGGCAGTGGCGGTACCGGCGCGTTCGCCCCGGCCTGCGATCCGTAGTGCGCGTGGGTGCCGGCCAGCTCTGCCGCGAGGGCGAGCGGTACGGACACGAACGCGGGGGCCTGGCCCACCGAGTCGATCGTGGAGGTGGCGATGTCTGCCGCCCGCACCCGGTCCACCATGCCGTCGCGCTCCGGCGTGGTGGCGCCCAGCGCCACGGTGGGCAGGCTCTCCGCGAAGCCCGCCACCATGCTCTCCGCGTGGCGCTCGGCCGCACCCTCCGGGAGGGCGTGAGTGCCCTGGGGGCCCACCACGAGGATTCCGGACGCGGCCTCCGACTCGGCTGGCTCGAAGTCCACGAACCCGATCTCGTCGGCCGCAAGCAGCTCCCGCAGCACACCCGCCTCCTGCGTCCCCGACTCCGCGAGGGCCCGCCCCAGCGCAGCCGCCACCACGCCCTCGGGCCGCGTGCCGGGGGTCACCTGCACGTACCCGCCGAGCTGCCCGGCGTAGCTCTGGAGGAAGGACTGGTCCACGGCCTCCCACTCGTCCGTGAACGTGGCCGTCACGGTGGCCGCCCCTGCCCCCGTGGTCGCCTTCCGCGCCGCCTCCACGTCCTCCGGGTGGGCTCCCGGCAGCACCACGACGGCGATCGTGCGGCCTGCGAGAGTCCCCTCCGCTGCGTCCGTGCCGAGGACCGTCAGCGCGGCGTCGCGCTGCGTGATCGTGCGCGAGTGGGCCTGGGCCTCCTCGCGGGCGGCGTCCCGCTCCTCGCGCGCCGTGGCAAGGTCCCCGGAGAGGGAGTCCCCGATCCCGGTCTGGAGGACCCCGGCACCCAGGGTGATCCCGAGGGCGAGGGCCAGGAACACGGCGATCAGAGATACGAGGTGGTAGCGGAAGTCGACCACAACTCCTCCTTCGGGGCGGCATCGAACAGGTTCTTCAGCCACTCGGGTCCCACGCCGAGGGCGGCCTGGCCCACGGGGGTTGCCAGGAGGGCGATCGTGAGCGCGAGCAGGGCCACGAGGGCGAGGACCAGGAGCTGCCAGGTCCGGATCCGGGGCCGCGTGAGGAGGGGCAGGGCGCCGGCGTACACGAGGCGCTCCCCGAGTACGTGGCGCGCGAGTCCGATCGCGGCGGCGGCCTCCCGGCCGGCGTCCAGGACCTCCTCGGGCCCCTCGTCCATGCCGGCGGCCACCACCACGCTGGCACCGGCGTGGCCGGCGAGCAGGAGGGCGAGCACGCTGGTGGGGAGGGTGCTGGTAGAAGCGGTGTGCTCGATCCCGAGTTCCTCGGTGCGGACGCGGCCAGCGGGCCGGGCCCCGTCTCCGGCGTGGAGTACCAGGTGGGCTCCCCCGCCCAGGGCCGCCTCGGAGACGTCCTCGAAGGGCCCCACCACCACGTCCGGGGTGAGTCCGGCCTCCATCACGGTGTCCGCGGCGGCCTCCACGGCCACGATCGCGGGCCGGGCCTCCCGGATCCACGGGCGGATGCGGGCGAGGGTGCTGGCCGTGGTGGCGCGGGGGGCCACCACGAGGACGGGGCGACCGGCCAGGGTGGGCAGCTCGGGCTGGTCCGTGCCGAGGATCGTCTGGTGCTCGTGGGCGAGGAGCTGGGAGGCGGCGGCAGAGACGCCGTCCAGTTGGAAGCGGGCGCCCTCGCGAGCCTGCGCGGCGGCGGCCTCGAGGTGGTCGGCGGCCAGGAGGCGGCCCTCGGCCACCTCGGCGTCGTCCGCCCACACCACGGGGCCCTCGAGCCGGACGGCCTGACCCTCGCGCAGGGCGAGGACCTCGGTGCCGAGCTGGTCGATCAGTGGGATGCCGGCCTCGAGCAGCACGGCGGGCCCAAGGTTCGCAAGGCGCCCGGTGGCGGCGTCGGAGGCGTCCAGGACGGCGGCCGGGCGGCGTGCGGCCAGCAGCTCGGCGGCCTCGCGGCCGAGGTCGGCGATATCCACCACGGCGATGTCCCCGGGCTCGAGCCGGCGGGCGAGGGCCCGCGTGTCGCCGTCGGCGCGCACCACCCCGGTGATGGCGCTGCCCTCGGGCGTGCGGACGGACTTCCTGGCTCTCACCCGGTCATCGTCGCACGGCGGCACGCCCCAGCAGTTCAACGGCATGCGTGCGGGCCGCATCCGTGTCATCGCCGCCGAGCATGCGGGCGAGCTCCGCCTCCCGCTCCGCTCCCTCCACGGGCGTGACACGCGTGACCGCGTCCGAATCGGAGACGGTCTTGGCCACCACCAGGTGGCGGTCGGCGAAGGCGGCCACCTGGGCGAGGTGGGTCACCACGATCACCTGGTGGCGCTGGGCGAGCCGCGCGAGCCGCGCCCCCACCTCGGTGGCGGCGGCACCGCCGATCCCGGCATCCACCTCGTCGAAGACCATGGTCAGGTGGTCGGAGTCCTCGGGGGCCAGGCACACCTCGAGGGCGAGCATGATGCGTGAGAGCTCGCCGCCGGAGGCGGAGCGGGAAACCGGGAGCGGCTCCGCGCCGGGGTGGGAGGCGAGGGTCATCGCGATCTCGTCGGCGCCGGTGGGGCCGAGCTCTGCGGGGCTGATCGCCACCCCGAAGGTGGCGCCCGCCATGGCGAGCCCCGCCAGTTCCTCGTTCACGGCGGCCGTGAGTTCGGCTGCGGCCTGGGTGCGCCGCTGCGTGAGGAATTCCGCGCGCTCCACCGCCTCGGTACGGGCGCGGGCCACCTTCTCCACGAGTGCGCCGCGGTCTGCGGGGATCTCATCCAGTTCGGCGAGGCGTTCCCGGGCACGCTGCGCCCACACGAGCACGTCCTCGAGGTGCGGACCCCAGGAGCGCATGAGCGAGGTGAGGGCGGCGCGGCGTTCGTGGATCCGCTCCAGCTGCTCGGGATCCGCGTCCAGGTCCTCGGCGTAGGCTCCGAGCTCGTTCAGCACGTCCGAGAGGGCGGAGGACGCGTCCTCCAGGGCGGCTGCCCACTGGCCGAACTCCTCCCCGTGCTCCCCCACGCCCTCGAGGGCCCTGCGGGCCCGGCTGATTGCGGCGGCAGCGCCGGTGTCCTCCGCCCCCAACTCGCCCAGGGCCGCCTGCACGGCGATGCGCAGGTCCTCCACGTTGGTGAGCCGGTTGGCGGCGGCCTTCAGCTCATCGTCCTCCCCGGGTTCCGGGTTCACGGCCTCGATGGCCTCCAACCCGGCGCCCAGGAGGCGGCGTTCCTCCGCCTGGCGCACGGAGAGCGTCTCCCAGTCCTCGAGCGCCGCCGCGGCGGCCCGCCAGGACTCGTACGCGGCGCGGTAGGCGTCCATGTGCGGGCCAAGGTTCGCCACGTCGTCGAGGGCCTCGCGCTGCTGCGCCGCGGAACGCAGGCGCAACTGGTCCGACTGGCCGTGGACGGTGAGGTGGGCCGAGAGGACCTCGGCGAGGTGCGCCGTCGGGACGGAACGGCCGGCCAGGGTGGCGCGGGCGCGGCCGTCCGCCGGTACGGAGCGGCCGAGCAGGAGGGCGCCCTCATCCAGGGTGCCGCCGGCATCCGCGGCGATGGCCCCGAGCTGGTTGGTGTCCCCGGTGAGGACGGCCTCCACCTGGGCCACGGTGTGGCCGCGGCGCACGAGCGAGGGGTCGGCGCGGCGGCCCAGCAGGAGGCCGAGGCCGGTGAGGACCATGGTCTTGCCGGCCCCCGTCTCACCCGTGATCACGGTGAGACCGGGGTGGAGGACCACGCGGGTCTCCTCGATCACTCCGATGCCACGGATCCACAGCTCCTCGAGCACTACGCCTCCGAGTTCCGCCTGCGTTCGGCGGCGGCGCCGCGCCAGCCCTCCACGGGCAGGTCGAACTTGGCCACGAGCCGCCCGGAGAAGGGGGTGGCCTCGAGGCGGGCGAGCAGGACGGGTTCGGGGCTGCGGCGCACGGTGATCACGGAGCCGGTGGGGGCCGGCAGGGTGCGCCGGCCGTCGCAGAACACCTCGGCGTCCGAGCCGGAGGTGGTGGACAGGTGGACGGTGAGCTCGGAGGAGGGCGCGGCCACGAGCGGCTTGGCGAACAGGGCGTGGGCGGCGATGGGGACGGCGAGGAGCGCCTCGACCGTGGGCCACACGATGGGTCCGCCCCCGGAGAAGGCGTAGGCGGTGGAGCCGGTGGGGGTGGCGAGCACGAGGCCGTCGCAGCCGTAGGAGGAGACTGCGTGCCCGTCCACGCCGAAGGCGAGCTCGAGCATGCGGGCACGGTCGATCTTGATGAGGGCCGCCTCGTTGAGGGCCCAGCCGTGGTGGCGCTCCCCCTCCGGGGTGCACACGTCAACCTCGATGGTCATGCGCTCCTCGATGGCGTGGTCCCCGCGGACGAGGCGCGTGACGGCATCGTCGAGCGAATCGGGCTCCGCCTCCGCGAGGAAGCCCACGTGCCCGAAGTTGACGCCCAGGATGGGTACGCGGCGGCCACGGACCAGTTCGGCGGCGCGCAGGATGGTGCCGTCCCCGCCGAGCACCAGGACGGCGTCCGCATCGTGCGCGTCCTGCTCGGCGAGCGGGAGGCCACCCTCGCGCTCGATGATCGAGTTGGCGCGCCTCTCCTGCTCGGGCGCGCCGGGGCGCCCGTGCCGGACGATCGCGATCCTGCGGGTCATTGGGGCTCCTCGGGCTGGTACGGGCCGGCAGGTCCATTATGGATGGCGGCGGCGATCGCGGCGTCCACGTTGTCCACAGGGTGCGGGTGGCCAGCGCGCAGCGCCACGAAGTACTCCACGTTACCCGCCGGACCGGGCAGGGGGGAGGCGGCCACGGCCCAGCAGTCCAGGCCCTGCGCGCCGGCAGCCTCGATCACGGCCCGCACGGACTCGTGGTGCAGGCGCGGATCGCGCACCACTCCCCCGGATCCGAGGCGCTCCCTGCCCACCTCGAACTGCGGTTTCACCATGAGGAGGAAGTCCGCATCCGGGGCGGCGGCGCGCCGTAGTGCGGGCAGGACGAGCGTGAGCGAGATGAAGGAGAGGTCCCCCACCACGAGTCCGGGCGCCGGTGCCACGTCCTCGGGCTCGAGCGTGCGCACGTTGGTCCGGTCGCGCACCTCCACGCGCGGGTCCTGCTGGAGGCGCCACGCCAGTTGGCCGTAGCCCACGTCCACGGCGACGACGGAGCCCGCCCCCCGCCGTAGCAGGACGTCCGTAAAGCCCCCCGTGGAGGCGCCCGCGTCCAGGGCGCGCACCCCCTCGATGCGCGGGGCCCTCTCGCCCAGTACCTCGAGGGCGCCGAGCAGCTTGTGGGCGCCGCGGGAGGCCCACTGCTCCTCCTCACCGGCGCCGGACACCTCGATGGCCTGCGCCGGGTCCACCTGGCGGCTCGGCTTGTCCGCCCGCTGGCCGTCCACGGTCACGCGCCCGGCGGCGATGATGTCGCTCGCCTCACCGCGGCTGCGCGCGAGCGAGCGGCGGACCAGCTCGGCGTCGAGCCGGACGCGGCGGGCCACCTACTCCCCCTCGGTGGCGAGCCTGGCCGCGAGGTCGTCGTGGAGGGTGCGGTAGCGCTCGATCTGCTGGGCGACCGGGAGGTCGTGGATCCCCTCGAGCGGCTCGTGGGCCGCGCGCACACTGGCCGGGGACGGGGCGGGGGTCGTGGCGGCGGGGGCCGCGGGGGCCGCGGCGGCGGTGGTTGTGGTGGCCGCGGTGGTGGTGTGCTCCTCGTTCATCGGGTCACCTCCAGTTCGGGGACGTCCACACCGGCGGTGGACCACGCTGCCACGGCGAGGGCCCGGTACTCGTCGAGGGTGACCGTGGCCCGCTGGGTGAGGCGGAACTCTCCGCCCTCCCTGCCAAGGACGGGCACGCCGTCGGAGGTGGTGGCGCGCGCCGAGCGGCAGGCGGTCCACTCCCCCTCCCGGGTGACGGCGGGGTGGGGTTCGGTCAGGTCGAGGAGGTCGAGGCCGAGGTAGGAGGGGCGCTCCTCGGGGACGGCCGTGACCACCTCGCGGGCGCCGGAGATCCCGGTGAGCACGTGGAGGGACGGCATCCCGGAGGCCACGGCGCCGCGGATGTCCGTGTTGAGGCGGTCTCCCACCGCGATGGGGCGGTGGCCCCCCACCCGCTGGGTGGCGAGGCGGTAGATCTCCGGCTCCGGCTTGCCGGCGGACACCGGCTGCTTGCCGGTGGCGTTGATGACGGCTGCCACGAGGGAGCCGTTGCCGATCGCGAAGCCGCGCTCCATGGGGAGGGTGGAGTCCATGTTGGTGGCGATGAAGTCCGCGCCACCGCCCACCGCGAGGGCCGCCTCGGAGAGCTCTGCCCAGCCGATGGAGCGGTCGAGTCCCTGGACCACGGCCACGGGCTGGTCGTCGGCGGAGGTGACCCGGGTGAGCCCGGCCGCCTCGACTGCCTCGAAGAGGCCTGCGCCACCGATCGCGAGGATCCGGGCACCCCGGCCGTGCCGGCTCACCGCGAGCTCCGCGCCCGCCATGGCGGCCGTGTAGACGTCCTCCGGCTCGGTTGGGATGTCCAGTGCGCTCAGGTGGTCCGCCACCTGGCCCGCCGGACGCGAGGCGTTGTTGGTGACGAACATCAGCCGCAGGCCGAGCTCACGGGCGCGCCGCGCGCCCTCTGCCGCATTGGGAATCGGCTCCTGCCCGGCGTACATCACGCCGTCGAGGTCCATCAGGCCGAGGTCGTAGGAGGTGGCGAGCGGGGAATCGCAGACCAGGAGGTTCGGGGTCACGGCTGCTCCTCCGGTGAGGGTGCGGACTCCGGGGTGGAGTCCGCCGGTGGTTCGGATTCCCCTTCCGGCGCGTCCTCTGCGGGGGCGTCCGGACTGGAGGCATCCTCCGGCGCGTCCTCTGCGGGGGCGTCCGGGCTGGGCGCGAGTTCGGTCTCGTCAACGTCGCGGGCGCCCTCGTCGGCCTCCTCGAGCTGGACGGCGAGTGCGAGTTCGGCATCGAGCTGGGCGTCGAGTTCGGGGTCGAGGCCGTCATCGATGTAGAGGACGGGCTCGTCCTCCTCCTCTTCGGGCTCGAGTTGCTGGGCATCCTCCCGAACACGTTCGGCCTCCTCGGCCCGGCCGAGGTCCTCGAGCCGGTCCGCCTTCACGGCAAGGAGCCGCGCGCGCAGCTCGGTAGCGCGGATGATGCGCAGGGCGTCCTCGACGGCGAGGAGTCCCGCCTCGAAGTCACCCATGTCTGCGCGGGCTCCCGACGCCACGATTGCGAGCTCGGCCCGCAGTGACGCCGGCTGGGCGGCCAGGTCCACCTCGGAGATCACGGCCAGGGCCCGCTCGGGTCGTCCCAGTCCACGTTCGGAATCGGCCTCGATCACGCGCAGGGAGTCGTCGCCGGAGAGCCGGCGGACGGTCCGGGCCTCGCGCAGTGCCTCGGTATAGCGCCCGGTCAGGTAGGCGGTGGTGGCCACGGCCTCGCGGACCACGTCGATCCGGCCGGCGCGGCGCTGGGCGGCCATGGCGTGCTGGTAGGCCCGTTCGGGATCGTGGTCCACCGCGAGCCCGGATGCCACGAGGTGGCGGGCCACCACGTCTGCGTTCTCCTTGTTCAGGGAGCGCAGGGAGCGGCGGCTGAGGCCGTCCAGCATGCCGGGGTGGATCTCCGGATCGAGCGGGGGTTCTGCCGCGCGGGCGGCGCGGCGTGCCTGGGCCTCGGCATCCGAGCGTTCCCGGTAGGGGCGCTGGTCGCTGGGCGCAGGCCGACCCCGGTCGTCACGGCGCGGGCCACCACGGGAGAAGCGCCCGCCCTCGCCACGTTGCGGCCTGCCCCGGTAGGGACGGTCGTCGTCTCTACGCGGACCGTAGTCACGACGGTCGTCGTCCCTGCGGGGGCGGTAGCCTCCGCGGTCCCCACCCTGGCGGGGACCGTAACCCTGGCGGTCGTCGTCCCGGCGCGGACCATACCCACGCCTGTCATCGTCACGGCGGGGCCCATAGTCTCGACGATCGCCATCACGGCGCGGGCCGTAGCCTCCGCGCTCGTCGTCCCGGCGCGGACCGTAGCCCTTCCGGTCGGTATCCCGGCGGAAGCCGTCACCACGCCGGCCATCATCTCGGCGGGGCCCGTCTCTCCACGGCTGGCCCTCACGGCGCGGCGCGCCGCCGTCCCGGTCCTGCCACTGCCGGCCACGGTCGTCACGGCGCGGGCCCTCGAACCGGCCTCCGCCCCGGTGGCCGCCCCGCCCATCGGATTCCCAGCGGTCCTGGCTGCGGCGATCGCCGCGCTCCTCCCGGCGGGGTCCGTCGAATCCGCGGTCCCCGCGTGGCTGCCATCCGTCCCGGCCTGACCGGCGGTCATCGCGTGGGCGCTCCTCGCCGTCGCGTTGGTAGCGGCGTCGGTCGCCCTCCTCGCGGCGTGGGCCGCGGCCACGATCTCCCCAGCCGCCCCGGGGGCCGGAATCCCTGTTCATCAACATCCTTTTCGCTTGCTTCCTGCTCGTGCACAACGATACCCGCCGAGCATCGGCCGGCGCCGCCCGGGGAGCACGTGCCGGGACAGGTGAATCTGGTGGTTAAAGCAAGACGGGGAGCCGTGTGGCTCCCCGTCTTGTAATGGGTGTTCGGCGGTGTCCTACTCTCCCACACCCTGGCGGGTGCAGTACCATC
>CAZTOM010000077.1:3029-9246 GCA_964615555.1 uncultured Actinomycetaceae bacterium | reverse complement strand
ACTCGTGCTTGCAGGGTGTTCGGATTCCACCGGCGGCACCGGGGGTCCGGGCAGCGAGGCTTCTGGCTCCGGGGCTCCTGGCTCCGAGACGGCTCCGGGCGAACCCTCCCCCACCGATCCTGCGGGGACCGCGAGCCCCACATCGCCCTCCACCGCCGCCCCCCGGGACCTCCTCGCGCTCGGCGAGACGGCCGTACGGCAGACCGACGACGGCGGCCCCCTGTTCCGCATCACCATCGAGGAGGCCACGCTCATGGACGAGTGCGCCATCCTCGACGGCGGCACCGCCACACCCGAGAACGGAACCTTCGTGGCGATCCACGTGGAGGCTGAACTCGATGCCGCGTACGCCGAGGAACCCGACGCGGGCGACGACCCATTCATCTCCCTGATGCCGGAATCGTTCTACCTGGTGGACGAGTCCGGGAGCCCGCTGCGATCCCACTCGGGATCCGCCTCGAGCTGCCTGGTGACCGAGGAGCTGGACCTCTTCCTGGAGCCCGGAGCCTCCGCCCAGGGCTGGGTGATGCTCGACGGTCCCACAGAGGCCACCGCCGTGGACTACGACCCCGACGGCGCGGGCGGCTGGAGCTGGGAGCTTCCCTGATCCTCGCCACGCCACGCGGCGCCTGCCCGGTTCCCCGCCGGGAGTACCGGCGAGAATGGACCCATGGAATCCCGCGGACCGGCTGACGCCTTCCTCACGTGCGCCTGCGGGCGCCGCCACTGGGGGCTCCTGGGCGCTGCGGGGCTGCTCGCCTGGCGCAGGCCTGCCGGGGGTGGTGGCTCCGTGCATGGCGTCTCTGCGGGCGGCGGCGCTGCGGGCGGGGAGCCCACCGAACCCGAGGTGATGCTCCAACTCCGCGCGGGCTGGTCCCACCACGGCGGCACATGGGCGCTGCCCGGCGGAGCCCTCCAACCCGGGGAGACGCCCCTCGAGGCCGCCTGCCGTGAGGCCTGCGAGGAAACCGGGATGCACGCCTCAGGGCTCACTCCCCGCCACCTCACCGCGCTACGCCACCCGAACTGGGCCTACCACACGGTTCTCGCAGAGGTCACTGGGGACATCGGGCCGGAACTAATGAATGACGAGACCGCCGCCCTCGAGTGGGTGGCGAGCTCCGCCGTCGGCGAGAGGGAACTGCACCCCGCGTTCCGGGAGTCATGGACGGAGCTGGCGCGACTACTCGCGCGGCCGGTGGTCGTGGTGGACGCGGCGAACGTGGTGGGCTCGCGGCCGGACGGCTGGTGGAAGGACCGCGCGGGCGCAGCGGAGCGGCTGCTCGCGCACGTGGCGGGAAGATCGGGCTGGGATGGGGCCTCGCTCGGATATGCGGCGGAGACGAGCTGGCCGGACGTGCACGTAGTGCTCGAGGGGGCGGCGAAGGCCGCTGCAGATCCAGAAGTGGGTGGTCCGGGGCACTCGGGGCCGGCCACACCCCCGCCGGCCGCCCCGTCACCGGCCACCCCGCCGCGGCTCACGGTCCACCGAGCGCCCGGCGAGGGCGATGAGACCATCCTCGAGGTGGCCGTCGGGCTCGCAGAGGAGGGTGCGGACGTGGTGGTCGCGACGGCGGACCGCGGCCTTATCCACTGGCTGGAGGCCGCCGGGGTGCGTACCACGGGCCCTCGGGCGGTGTGGGGCGGAGATTCGCGGGCCGATCGAACCCAGGGCGGGGGTGCGCTGGGCGCGGGTGCGCATGGCAGTCGTGGCCAGGGCACGGGTTCGCAGAGCGCGGGTGCGCGGGGCGAGGGCTCCCGGGGAGGGCGGGGGCGGCGTCGTCGTCCTCCCGAGGGGAGTTCGGATGGGTAGGGCGCTGCGGGGCGTGGTGGCCCTGGCGGTGTTCGTGGGGGTGTTGGCAGCGGCCGTGTGGGGCGTGACGGCATTCCTGGACTCGCGCGAGGCACCGGCCACGAACGCGTGTGTGGCCGCCCTGCCGGACGGCACCCGCTACTCACTCTCCGCGGAGCAGGCGCGCAATGCCGCGCTGATCGCCGCCATCGGAATGGATCGCGGGCTGCCGGCTCGGGCGGTGACGATTGCGCTGGCGACGGCGCGGCAGGAGTCGCGCCTGATCAACATCGACTACGGGGACCGGGACTCGCTCGGGCTCTTCCAGCAGCGGCCCTCGCAGGGCTGGGGCAGCGAGGAGCAGGTGATGGACCCGTTCTACTCCACCAATGCCTTCTACGACGGCCTGCTCAGGGTGTCTGGCTGGGAGGACATGGAGATCACTGTGGCCGCGCAGGCGGTGCAGCGCTCCGGATTCCCGGACGCGTACGCGCAGCACGAGGGGATGGCGCGGGCGTTCGCATCCGCACTCACAGGGCATTCGCACGCCGAGCTGGCGTGCGACCTGGCGGAGCCTGCGGGAGCCAGGGCGGCCGGAGCGGCTGGGGCGGACGGGCACGCCGGGGCGGCCGGGGCGGCCGGCGAGCCGCTCGCACCTTCGATGGCCGCGCTGGTGGACTTCGGCGCGGCTCCCGGGCTCGCGCCCGCGCTGGATGCCTCGGGTGCGCCGCTGCAGAGGGAGGGCCGCACCCTCTTCCTCTTGGACGCTCAAGCCCTGACCGGCATCTCCGATCCCGTTCGCGCCGCGTGGGCGGCCGGCCAGTGGGCCGTGGCCACGGCCTCGGAGTCCGGGGCGAGGATCGTGGTGGTGGGTGGGCAACTCTGGGAGAACCGCAGCTTGGAGTGGGTGGATGCCGGCGACCTTGGACAGGCCGATGGGAGCGTACTGATCGGCTGACCGCGACGGTCACAATCTTCTTGGTTTCAGACGCCGGCTTCGAGATACGTCCGTGGATCCTCGAATTGCTCGAAGATCTCGATGCGGTCCTCATCCACATCGAAGTGGAAAGCGAGCCCGTCCCGGACGAGGGCCACGAGTTCGGAGAAGTCTTCTGCAGCGGCGTAGAAGCCGGGCACAGACGGGCTATCGGCCCACCATGACTCTGCATCCCGGTGGAAGCACACCGTGAGCTTCATACTGCCTCCTCTTTCTTCACCTCTAGAGTAGCTGCAGGGCTTCGCACTCCCACAGGCCCACCCTCTGCACCGAGAGCTACCTGTGGATAACTACGGAGCGATTCCCCGAAACACCAGAAGAGCACAGGAAGCAAGAAGGCCCGGCGGGGGCGAACCCCACCGGACCTCCTGACCGAACAGACCCACCGTGCAGGCGCATGCGAGCCACACGGACCCGCGCCGCCTGCGGGCGGAACCTACGCCTTGTGCTGGCGCTCCCCGCGGGGAACCCACTCGCGCTCGGCCTCGCCCACGTAGACCTGGCGCGGGCGCCCGATCTTGGTGGTGGGGTCCTCGAGCATCTCGCGGTACTGCGCGATCCAGCCCGGCAGGCGACCGAGGGCGAACAGTGGGGTGAACATCTTCTCCGGGAAGCCCATCGCCTTGTAGATGAGGCCCGTGTAGAAGTCCACGTTGGGGTAGAGCTTGCGCTCCACGAAGTAGTCGTCGGACAGGGCGATGCCCTCGAGCTCCATCGCCATATCGAGCAGCTCGTTGTCCCCGCCCAGCTTCTCCAGCACCTCGTGCGCGGAGTCCTTCACGATCGCGGCGCGCGGATCGTAGTTCTTGTAGACGCGGTGGCCGAAGCCCATCAGGCGGACGCCGTCCTCCTTGTTCTTCACGCGCTCCACGAACTTGCCCACGCCGTCGCCGCTCTCACGGATCTGCTCGAGCATCGCGAGCTCCGCCTCGTTCGCGCCGCCGTGCAGCGGCCCGGAGAGCGCGCCCACGCCGGCGGCCACGGAGGCGTACATGTTCGCGTCCGCGGAGCCCACCATGCGCACGGTGGAGGTGGAGCAGTTCTGCTCGTGGTCCGCGTGCAGGATGAGGAGCTTGTTGAGGGCGGAGACCAGCATCGGGTCCACGTCATACTTCTCGTACGGCATGCCGAAGCACATCCACAGGAAGTCCTCGGCGTACATCTTGGAGTTGTCCGGGTAGAGGATGGGCAGCCCCACGGCGCGGCGGAAGATGCTCGCGATCATGGTGGGCACCTTCGCCATCAGCAGCGTGGTGGCCTTGTCCACAGACACCGGGTCCTTGGGGTCCAGGGTGTGCTGGTAGTAGGTGGCGAGGCCCGCGATGCCGGCCTGGAGGATCGCCATCGGGTGGCCGTTGGCGGGGAAGGCGTGGAAGAACGCCTTGAAGTCCTCGTGCAGGAGGCGGTGGCGCTTGAGGCGGTCCATATACGCCTGGTAGGTGTCCATGTCCGGCAGCTCCCCGTGGATCAGGAGGTAGGCCACCTCCAGGAACGTGGAGTTGGCGGCCAGCTGCTCGATGGGGTAGCCGCGGTAGCGCAGGATGCCGGCGTCACCATCGATGTAGGTGATCCTCGACTCGCAGTTCGCCGTGTTCATGAACCCGGAGTCGAGCGTCACGAGCCCGGTCTCCTTCAGGAGGGAGGCGATGTTGACTCCGTCATTTCCCTCAACAGCGCGGTGGCGCTTGAATTCCAGCTTCTTCCCGTCGACTTCGAACGTTGCGGGGGCAAGGTCTTGCTCAGTCACGAAGGACCCTTTCGGTGGGTGGGCCTACAAGGCTGCGGTGACGTAGTTGTCAGTCCCACACTAATACGTGACGGGCCCCGCTGCGTATCCCCCGCAGCCCATTCAAGAGCCGTATCGCCGAGAGCCAAAGGCGAGCAAAATCACGACTCCCAGTCGCCGAGCCGTCCCTCGCCCAGCCGCTCCACCGCGGCGTCGATCCGCTCGTCGCTCCCGGACAGCGCGATCCGCACGTAGCCCTCCCCCGCCGGCCCGTAGAACGTGCCCGGCGCCACGAGGATCCCCCGCCCCGCCATCGCGTCCACCACCTCCGACGACGGCGCCCCCGCCCGTCCCCACAGGTACAGTCCCGCCGCGCTCGCCTGATCCAGTTCCAGCCCGGCCGTCGCCACCGCAGGAGCGAGCCGGTCCCGGCGGGCCCGGTAGACCTCCCGCTGCTCCTCCATGTGGGAATCGTCCCCCAGCAGGGCGGCCATGGCGGCCTGTACGGGGCCGGCCACCATCATCCCGGAGTGCTTCCGGATCTCCCGGATGGCCGCGATGATCTCCGGGTCCCCGGCCACCATGGCGGCCCGGTACCCGGCAAGGTTCGATTGCTTGGAGAGCGAGTAGGCGGCCAGCAGGCCGGTGTGGTCCCCGCCGGTCACGCGGTCGTCCAGCAGGGAGGGGACGCCCTCGCTGCGCCACGGCTCCTCCCAGGCGAGTTCGGCGTAGCACTCGTCGGCAGCCACCACGGCTCCGCGCTGCCGCGCCCAGTCCACGATCCCGCGCAGCTCCTCCACGGAGAGCGCGTGCCCGTGCGGATTGCCAGGCGAGTTCAGCCAGATCAGACGCGTGTTCTCCGGCCACTCCTCCGGTGAGTCCGACGCCACGGGAGTGGCCCCCGCAAGCCGGGCTCCGACGTCGTAGGTGGGGTAGGCGATCCGCGGGTGGGCGACGGCGTCCCCGTGCCCGAGCCCGAGGTAGGAGGGCAGGTGCGCCACGAGCTCCTTGGAGCCGATGGTGGGCAGGACGCCCGCCTCGGTGAGGGTGGCGCCGCGGCGGCGGGCCCACCACGCCACCATGGCGGCGCGCAGTTCGGGGGTGCCGATGACGGTGGGGTAGCCCGGGCTGTTCGAGGCCGCGGCGAGGGCCTCACGGGCGAGCGCCGGGGTGGGATCCACCGGCGTGCCCACGGACAGGTCCACGATCCCGCCGGGATGCGCGGCCGCGCGCGCCTTCGCCCCGGCGAGGGAGTCCCAGGGGAAATCCGGCAGGTCAGAGCCGTGGAAGCCCACGCTCAGTCATGTTCCTGCGGCGGGAGCTGGGCCACGAGCGGGTGGTCGAAGTCCAGCACGCCCATCTTGGCGGCGCCGCCGGGCGAACCGATCGAGTCGAAGAACTCCACGTTGGCCTTGTAGTAGTCGGCCCACTGCTCCGGAGTGTCCTCCTCGTAGTAGATGGCCTCCACCGGGCACACGGGCTCACAGGCGCCGCAGTCCACGCACTCGTCCGGGTGGATGTAGAGCATGCGCTTGCCCTCGTAGATGCAGTCCACCGGGCACTCGTCCACACAGGCCCGGTCCTTCAGGTCAACGCAGGGCTCGGCGATGATGTAGGTCACGCGCTTGTCCTTCCTTCACGGCTCGCCCCGTCATTCTCTCACCAAGCAGGCCCCCATGGTCCACATGGCCACGCCCACCCC
>CAZTOM010000077.1:470-2929 GCA_964615555.1 uncultured Actinomycetaceae bacterium | reverse complement strand
GCCGCAGCGGTCTCGGGCGGCGGATCGGTGGGCCGGGGCCCGCAGACCACCTGGTTCCACGGGGCGTAGGTCCACGTGTTGGTGGTGCGGTCGAATTCCTCGCCGTCCAGCTTCCGCACCCGCGTCACGTCCACGGTGAAGCCGCTCTGGCCGCCGCGCTCGGGGGTGCAGCGCGGGCTGTCACTGTAGATGACCGTGGGGCTGGTGAAGTTCCGCCGCGGGGAGGTGTAGGACTCCACCTCGAAGTACTTGGTGGACCAGGCGCGGGTGACCACACCATCGTCCTGCACCCAGGCCTGCAGGAGCACGCCGTAGGGGGTGTTGTTGGTGAACTTCATGTCCACCGAGGGGTCCCACACGGTGGATTCGCGGCCCTCCGGGTAGCGGGAGAACCACCGGGAGTGGGGCTTGTGCTCGATGATGTCCATGCCCGCGAAGTAGGCGGCGTTGTACGTGTTCGTGGAGATCTGGGAGAGTCCGCCACCGAGCGCGGTGGTGGCCACCCCGCCCTCCACCACACCGGAATCGTGGTAGCCGTTGGCGGCGGAGATGGGCTTGAGCGTGTCCAGGAGGGAGAACGTCTCGCCCGGCTTCACCAGGATGCCGTTGATCTTGGACTGGCCGGCCCGCAGGTTCAGGGTGCGGGTGGGATCGTACGGGTAGGGGGTCTTGAACTCGGAGACCACCTCGACGATCCCGAGGGCCTCGGCATCCTCCGTGGTGAAGTCCGGCTCCATCTCGGTGAGGCTCACGGACTCGGCGCGGGTGGCGGACAATGCGGCGTCCCGCACGGCCTGGGAGACGGCCTCCGCCTCCAGCCCGAGCCCCGGCTCGGAGGGAACCACCACGGGCCGGCCCTCCTCGAACACGAAGTGCGCGTTGGCGCCGGGGTTGCCGAGCTCCGGGGACTCCTCCACGATCCGCTCGCGGATCTCGGTGCCATCGATCTCGAGCTCCAGGGTTCCCTGCTCGGTAGGCACCAGCGCGGAGGCCATCGCCATCTCCTCCGTGGTGACCTCGTGGGAGCTCTCCTGGACGGACAGGCGGATCGGGCCGGCCAGGAGGGGCCGAACATAGGCCTCCATGGCGTCCTCGATGTCCTGGTTCGAGATGAACGGCTCGAGCGAGGTGGTCACGAGCTCCACCGGCTCGTCCACCTCGTAGGGCCAGGCGGCGGTGAGCTGGTCAACGGACGCCTGGATGTCCAGGGTGACGCCGTCGATGGCGTCGGTGATCTGGGGGGCGCCGGAGGACAGGTCGATCACCCCGTCCGTGGGCTCCACCTCCATGCTCGGGGCGAGGTCCGTGAGGGTGCGGGTGAGGGCCGTCCTGTCCACATCCAGCACCGGCTCCACCGGGCCGGCGCCCACAATGTGCGGCCAGATCCGGGTGGGATCCAGCGAAAATCCGGTGAGGCCCTGGACCGTGGCCTCGTAGTTCACACCAAGTCCGGACTCGGCCGGCTCGATCTCCGCGGAGCGGTCATCGGCCACGATCTCCACGGGCTCGGTCACCTGCGGGTCAAGGTCCTTGGAAAGCTTGGCGACGGCGGCGCTTGCGTCCAGCCCACCGATGTCCGAGCCCATCACCGTGGTGCCCGTGGCCACCTTGTCCTGGATGTAGTAGGCGGTACCCACGTAGGCGGCGGCGAGGACGCCCACCACGCCGACGATCCACATCGCCGCGCGCGCGAGTCGGCCCTCCTGCGCAGGGGTCTCCGCCTCGAAGCCTCCGAGGGCGTCGAACGACTCCTGCTTGTTCTTCCGTGCCATCTCTCCCCTACACAAACACTCTCTTCCCCAAGAGTAGATCCGGTTCGGAGGATTCACCCGGATCCGTGCCAAAGCGCAAGCAACGTCACAGTTGTTACGAATGGGACTCGGCCGGCGCTCGTTGCCGGTGGCCCGGCATGCGTTGGGTGTGTCAGGCGCGCGGAGAGTGGTCGGGCGCGGACTGGGCGCCGTCGTCGTCGGGGAGGATGACGGGACGGGGGCTGTCTACGGGCGGGGCGCCGTCGTCGTCGGGGAGGAGTGGGTCGGCGGGAGAGGGGGCGAACCAGCGGCGCGGCAGGAGGCCCACCACGTTCGCGAGCACGGCGAGGCCCACCAGCCAGATGGTGGAGGTGCGATCGAGGGGGAGGATGATGTCATCCCCAAAGGTGACGAACGCGGTGGTGAGCACGCCCGCGACCGTGCCCAGCACGAGCGGGACGAACGCCCAGGCACCGGCGAGGGCGCGGGTGAAGAGCGCCGCGAAGAGAAACGCGGCGAGCGCGAGGCCGAGGCCGAGGTAGGTGCCCGGGGAGTAGCGGATCACGAACGCGCCGGCCACGCCGATGCCGAAGCCGAGGAGGGCGCCGATGATGGCGGAGATGGCGTCGTCCCAGGTGGAGGCGGGGCGCGTGGGGCGGGGCGGGGTGGCGGGCGGCCCTTTTCGGAATTCGGTCGCCCGCCCCCGGC
>CAZTOM010000077.1:0-460 GCA_964615555.1 uncultured Actinomycetaceae bacterium | reverse complement strand
GGGTGGCGGGCGTGTTGGCGGCGTCGGCGGCGGCGCCCGGGCCCGCCTCCGGGTAGCCGGGGGTGGCGCTCATCCGGACCTCTTCGCGCGGCTGGCGGCCCGGAAGCGCTCGTTGGAATCGAGGATGACCTTCCGGATCCGCACCGCATTCGGGGTGACTTCGCAGCACTCGTCCTGGGAGGCGAACTCGAGCGACTCCTCGAGGGTGAGGCGGCGCGGCGGGGTGAGGCCCTCGAAGGCCTCCGCGGTGGAGGAACGGATGTTCGTCTGCTGCTTCTCGCGGGTGACGTTCACGTCCATGTCCTCGTTGCGGGGGTTCTCCCCCACCACCTGGCCCTCGTAGACCTGGGAGCCGGGCTCGATGATGAACGTGGCGCGCTCCTGCAGGCGGATCATTGCGTACGGGGTGGCCTGGCCGGCGCGGTCCGCCACGAGCGAGCCGGTGGTGCGCAGCTCGATC
>CAZTOM010000076.1:0-9310 GCA_964615555.1 uncultured Actinomycetaceae bacterium | reverse complement strand
CGAACGCGGCCATCCCGCTCGATCTGCGTGCGGCCGTCCGCCACCTCGTCCGTGGCAGCTGCGGCATCATCGGCGGCGTGGCCTGCGTCGTCCGCTGCGCGGGAGGCATCATCGGCGGCGTGGCCTGCGTCGTCCGCGGCGTGGCCTGCGTCATCCGCAGCCTGGCCCGCGTCATCGGCGGCCTGGCCTGCGTCATCGGCCGCGCGGGAGGCATCATCGGCGGCGTGGCCTGCGTCGTCCGCTGCGCGAGCAGCATCATCAGCGGCCTGGCCCGCATCATCGGCGGCGCGAGAGGCATCGTCGACCGCACGAGAGGCGTCGTCGGCACCGCGGCCAATGTCATCGCTCACGCGCCCCACATCATCGGCCACCCGACCGATGTCATCACTGACGCGCCCCACATCATCAGCCACGCGCCCGATGTCATCACTGACGCGCCCCACATCGTCCGTCACCCGGCCGATGTCCCCGAACAGGTCAGTGGACACGGTAGCCGCGTCGTCGGCAACCCGGCCCACGTCGTCGCCGAGCCGGGCGATGTCGTCCGTGGCCCGTCCGACGGCGGTGGTCACCTTGGCCACGTCGTCGGAGAGTCCCACCACGTCGTCGCCCACGTTCACGAGGGTCTTCACGAGGAGGGAGGAGCCGGGGATGATGTTGTCCACGGCGGCCGCGAGCATGTTGACGGCCGTGCCCGTCTTGCCGGTGAAGCCCACCGCGGAGGCCACGTTGCCTCCGGGGATGAACAGCGAGCCCACGTTGAGAACGGATCCGAGCCCGGCCCGTACGCCGTCCTCCTTGTAGCGGTGGAAGATGTCATCCGCGGTGAGGTCGATGTTCACGAACCCGGCCACCACGGTGCCGGCCACCACCACGCGGTCGTTCATGAAGTCAACGAAGCCGTTGGACGTGCCGGTGGCCAGCCCCACGATCGCCGTGGGCAGGGCGATCGGGAGCAGCACAACGGATCCCACGAAGTTCCCGAGCCCACCCCAGGACTGCCCGTACACGTCCCCCTGAAACCATTCGCCGGTGGTGGTGTCATACCCGAGCACGAGCGAGCCGAGGCCCTCGAGGGTACCGAGAAGGAAGTCGTCGAAGACTGCGAGCGCCACGGACTCCCCGCAGTTGGCGGCCTGGTACTCGCCGGCCACTCCCCACGGGAGCTCCTCGGCGGCGTTGAGATCGGCCTTGGTGGCGCGCGGCGCAGCGGCGAAGCACATGGTGGTCACGAGCGCGTTGATGGCGTCCGCGCAGTCGGCCTCGGCCTGCGAGAGCTCGGCGGCCACCTCGTTGATGCGGCCGTGGAGCTGGTTGTTCTCGCGGACGGTGCCCCAGTCGTCGTACCAGGGGACCACCTCGCTCTCCGTGATCTGGATGCCGTCACGGTTGTAGGTGCCGGGCTGCCTCACGCCGCCGGAGACCCTGTCCCGGAACGCCACCGCATCCTGCCGGATCCCGTCCATGCGGGTCTTGATGGGGCCGAGTGCGTCCGCGAAGGACTGGAGCTCGCTGCTCATGGAGTGCAGCGTGTCCCGGATGTCCTCGGCGCTGCGCTCAGCAGGGTCGAGGTGCGTGTAGACGATCTCCTGCTCGGGCGCCTTGTAGGGGCCCCTCAGGCGCTTCCAGTCGGTGTTCGCGTCTGAGACCTGGAGCTCCACCTGGGTTCCCATGGTGCGGATCTTCCGCGCTGCTGCGCGGACCACTCCCGGGTCGATTACCGGGAACTTGGTCGGATCGATCAGGTCACCCGAACTCGCCATCATTCACCCCCTGCTGTGGTCCTACTGGTCGAACTCGTACTGGTCGAAGTAGGACAGGTCTCCGGACTCGGCCGCGATCACCATCTGGGCCTGCGCGGCGGCGGCACCCGTCATGTCGCCATCGGCGTTGAGGTACTCCTGGGTGGCGGCGGCCACGCCGTAGAGGCCCGCGGTGACCCGGTTGACGATCGCCTCGATGGCTCCCACCTGGTCGTTGTACACGTTGCTCACCGCAGCCGGAACGGATCCGAACAGGCCATTTCGCATGGCTCCCCCGGCAGAGGCGGGCATGAGTTCGAGGTTGTTGAAGATCTCCTCGAACTTCTCCTCGGTGAGCGCCTTACCGAACTGCTCGGTCTCGTCCTGGACATCCCCGAGGATGCCCATGACCCCTTCCGGTTCGATCTCCCACTTGCTCATGTCACTGCCTCTCCCAGACGGCCCCACCCACGGCGCTGGCCACGGCGGCCACCACCCGGCGGCCGTCGTCCTCGCGTCCGTGGATCAGGCAGACATCCGTCCACACCATCCCGGCCTGGTAGGCCTCCCCGAGCTCCTCCACCACCAGGCGCTCGTTCTCGATCTCGCGTGCCGGCCACCAGCTAAGGACGGCGAGCGGGGTGGGGTCGAGGATCTCCCGCATCCCGCCGGCGAACTCGAACACTCGTGCCCCTCCGAGCTCGGAGGCGGCTGCGGCGATCCACTCGTCCGCACTGGCCTCCCGCGGGGCGAGGACCACCAGCTCAACTCCCATCGGACACCTCCATCAGCCCGAACGCCGCCAGGATGTTCTCGGTCCCGATCGCCCGCACGGCGGACTGCAGGTGGGCCACGATCTCCGTGTCTGTTCCGTCCATCCGGAACAGGAGCGAGTTCCTGCCCCACCCCACGAGCTCCTGGGCACCGTGCTCGGCCACCATCTCCGCCACGTCCACCTTCGCCTCCCGGATCGTCCAGGGGCCGAGGTAGAACGCCTTGGGGAGTTCGAGGTGGCGGCGGCGCACGGCCTGCCGCCCATCCTCGTCCATGTCCATGAGGCTCACGCTCCCGAGCACCAGCGCGTAGCGCTCGTGGAGGCCGCGCAGGAGCCGCACGCCCCGGTCCACCGCCGTCCCGGCCTCCGTGTCCCAGGGCCCGATCGGAACCCAGCCACGCAGCCGCTCCGCAATGCCGTCCGGCCCGTGGTCGTACTTGAGCGTGTACCAGCCCCCACCCGGTGCGCCCAGGCGGAAGCGGGAGGAGGAGGGCATCTCCGCCTGCGCGCGGGCCGTGATGGCCTGCCGGTTCCACGTGCGGGTGAGCGGTTCGGTGCTCCCCCACACGTCCGGCGGGGCCACGTCCAGGAGTTCCGCGGCCTCCTCGGCCACCCGGCCCACCACCAGTTCGGAGGTGGCCCGGTGGTGCACCAGCACCTCGAACCCGAGCACGGCAGTGGCCTCCACGTCATCCGGGCCGGACATGTCCGAGCGCGGCCGCTCCGCCAGCTTCCCCGACCTCAGGTCATCGAAGCTCGAGATCTCCCGGTTGGACAGCGCATCGAGGACCACGCCGTCCGCTCGCCGCACCACCCACCGGCCGGCCAGGCGCGCCATCTCGAGCGCGAGGTGCGCGCTCACGGTCGCATCCTCACTGGTCACGAGGATGGGCATCAGCCCGTCAACCTCCGCGGTGGTGAGGAACTGCCCCACGCCCACGGAGTAGTCCACGTGCCGCCGGGGGCTAACGAACACCACGTAGTGGGCCGTGCGTTCGTCGATCGCCGGCAGGAGCCGCGGTAGCGGTGTTCCCACGTGGTCCTCCCTCGCTCATCCAGATTCTCCTCGGACACACTAACCACCCGCGTGCGATGAACTCCAGAACATCCGCAACCGCTTTTTTCCCGACGGCGGCAGCCCGCCTCTCGTCACTCCCTCCAGCTGGCCCCGGCTCGCGTCGCCGCCCCGACGGCGGCAGGCGGGTTGCGTACGGACGCCACGCTGCGTCGTCGTGGGGGACGGGAGGTGGGGGACGGGAGACGGGACGGGCACCCTCAGGCGCTGACGCGGTTCAGGTCCATGGACGAGTCGTTGGTGAAGTCGAGCGGGCTGGGGGCCACTCCCGCCCGGATGCAGGCGGAGCCGAGGGCGGCGATCATCGCGCCGTTGTCCGTGCAGTAGCGAATCGGGGGGATCCGCACGGTGATCCCGTAGTCCCCCGCGCGCTCGGTGACCAGTTCCCTCAGGCGGGAGTTGGCGGAGAACCCTCCGCCGATCACGAGTGTGTCCGCACCGTGGTGGGCCGCGGCCTCGAGGGCCTTACGGGTGAGGGAGTCGTTCACCGCCTCGGAGAAGGACGCGGCGATGTCCTCCACGGGGAGCGGCTCGCCGCGGTCCTCCAGCGACTCCACGTACCGGGCCACCGCGGTCTTCAGGCCCGAGAAGGAGAAGTCG
The DNA here is from genome assembly GCA_964615555.1 of uncultured Actinomycetaceae bacterium. GTDB lineage: Bacteria > Actinomycetota > Actinomycetes > Actinomycetales > Actinomycetaceae > JAAZBW01. The sequence continues at coordinate 5,118 of CAZTOM010000076.1, read as the reverse complement.
TAGCGGTACCGCTCCGGGTCCTTCACGTTCTTGAGCCCCCGCGGGAAGGAGATCGCCTCCCGGTCGCCCTCGCGGGAGAGGCGGTCGATGTGGGGGCCGCCCGGGTAGGGCAGGCCGAGGAGCCGGCCCACCTTGTCGAAGGCCTCGCCGGCGGCGTCGTCCAGGGTGGAACCCAACTCGGTGACGCCGGTGGCGATGTTCGTGATCGAGAGCAGGTTGGAGTGGCCCCCGGAGGCCACGAGCGCGATGAACCGCTCCGGGAACGGCCCGTTCACCAGTTCGTCCACCGCCACGTGGGCGATCACGTGGTTCACGCCGTAGATCGGCGTGCCCGTGGCCACCGCGAGCGCCTTGGCCCCCGCGGTCCCCACGGTGAGGGGGCCGATCAGGCCGGGACCGGCGGCCACCGCGATGGCGTCCACGTCCTCGATCGTGACCCCTGCCTTCTCCAGGGCCGCGGAGAGGGTGGGGAGGAAGGATTCGAGGTGTGCCCGCGAGGCGATCTCCGGGATGATGCCGCCGAAGCGTTCGTGGGCCTCCATGGAGGTGGCGGTCACGTCTGCGAGGAGTTCGCGGCCGCGCACGAGCGCGAAGCCGGTCTCGTCGCAGGTGGACTCGATCCCGAGGACCAGTGGTTCGTTCACGCCCCCGATTCTAGGCGCCGCTCCGCTCACGCCAGGCGCGCCGGGCGCCCATAGATCGTGGCCTGGAGGATCTCCTCCAGCATGTCGAAGACGCGATCGGAGCGCTTCTCCTGGTAGGTGAACGATTCCTCCGCAGGGACGAGCAGGTAGTGGCCCCGCTGTCCGGCGTTGAGGTAGCCGACCGGACCCACCTGGGATTCGGGGCCACTGGCAAGAATGTCCCACGTGGTCCAGTCGGGCTCGAACTCTTCCGCCTCGAGGGGAAAGCTCCAGGCAGGCTGCAGGCCCACCCAGCGGGCCACGAGCGTGGTGACGTCCCCCACGGGGGCCACCACGATGTTGGCATGGTCACGCGAGGGCGCTCCGGCGTCCGGGTCTCCGTGGGTTGAGACGAGCGCCGCGCCTCCCATCACCCAGATCTGCATCACACCGAGGTCGTCTCCGCGTGCTCGCGTCAGCCGAAGGGTCGCGATTGGCGACTCGAAGAACGCCGCGAGCACGTCGCCGTCGTCGGTGAGCGTGGTGCCCTCCATGAGGCCGAGCTCGCGCAGTTCGGCAAGCTGCGGGGCGAGTCCGGCCTCCATGAGGCTCCCCACCTCGAGGCCCTCGGCCATGTCGGCCACCAGCTTGACCGCATCCCCGCGAATCCACTGGCCGCCCTCGTGGGGGTAGGGCTGCAGCTCGGTGAGTCCGTGGATCCGCTCGAGTGGCTCGCCAGCGATCTCGCTCGCCACCGTGTCGACCGCAGTCTCCGGGATTGGATTGGACCCGGGGAGCTGGTCACCGTCCAGGAGGCGCAGGGTGGCTGCGATCTCCTCGAACACGGCACCGAACACGGGCCACTGACCGACTCCGGCCGTGGTGGTCAACTGCACGGCGAGGCCGTCGCCCGCGAGGAGCCACTCGGCGCCGCGCAGGCGCATCCCGGTGCGCGGAGAGCGGTGGGTGTAGGAGATCGTGCGCCCCTCACCCGCCACGCCGGTGCCCTCGCGGGAGGTGGGGACCCAGCGGTCGATGGCAATGATCGTGACCTGGTCCAGGTCTCGGCGCAGCCCCTCGAGGGCCTCCACGAGGAACTCGGAGATCCCACCCTCGTAGTCGTTGAGGGTGAGCACGGCGTTGGGTGCGAACGTTCCCTCAGGCCCGGGCAGGTAGGCGAGGGCCTCCACCTCGGGGGTGGGGCTCTTCTCGGCAACCCACTCGGCCGGGACGTCGAAGGCGGCTCGGGCGCTGAGCCCGGTGACACGCGTGGCCATGGTCTCCTACCTTCCCCACCCGAAGAGCTTCTTGACCCCGCCCACGAGTTCCTTCCCCCGTTCGTAGGTGTCGGTCACTGATCCGATTCCGGTGACCACCTTACCCAAGGTGTCCGCGACTCCCTTCTTGGTGCCGTCCCACGTCTCCTTGGCAGCCTTCACAACGTTGTCAGAGGCGGCAGACCAGCCCTCCCGGCGGACATCGTTGATGAGGCCTCCCACCTTCTCACCAACCACCCCACCTACCTTCTCGCCCACGATCCCGCCAACGAAACCTCCAACCGCCGCACCCACACCCGGGATGGGAATGAGGGCCTGCCCGGCGGCGGCCCCGAGAGCCCGGCCCGCGTATCCTCCCACCAGCTTGCCCGCGGTCTTGGCAGTGCCCTCGATCGCACCGCCCACGAGGGCCTCCGTCTGCAGCTCGCTGGAGGAGAGATGGGGCTGGGCACGCAGGGCCTCGTTGTAGTTCGACTGGTAGGAGTCGTAGTAGCCCATCCCGATGTCGAATGCCGTGAGCGCGCGCCCGCCCCACTTGAACGCATTCGATTCGGTGATCTTCTTCGCCGTGGCCCCGGCATCCTCGATCCAGCCAAGCACCTTCACCCCGCGCGGCCCCACGGACCTACCGGTGTTGAATGTGTGGTGCACCTTCCAGACACCGGTCGTCTCATCGAGTACGTAGTTGCCCCCCTTCGGCCAGCCGTTCCCCCGTACGTCCTTCCATACTTCCCCCCACTTGCCATAGATGCCCCTCTTCAACCACTCCAACTTGGAGACGCCCTTGGGCAGGATGCCGTGGATACTCTGGGCGAAGGAGGGCATCTCCATGGAGAACTCGTAGAGGAGTTTGCCCGTGATGGCATCGGTCCCGAAGCCGTTCGCGAACTTCGCCAGGTGCTTGCCGAGGTCCCAGACGTCCTTGCCGGTCTTCCGTCCCGAATTCGCCTTGCCGAGGAAGCTCATGAACGTCCCGGGGCCACTCGTCTTCCTGAGTGCAGCCACGCAGGCTTCCACGTGCGAATCGTAGGTCTTCTCCGCCTGAGTAAGGCGGCTCACCAACCGGTTGCGGGCCTCGGCCGTACGGGTCTCCGTGGGGAGGGGATCCTTGATGACGAACCCCTCCGCGGGGTCGAACCCGTTGTGGGCCATTCGGTCGAAAGCGGTGTACTCCCTGGGGTGCAGGGCATTGAATGCCGCAATGTCCGCAAGCAGCGGGTCATAGGTGGAGACCTTGAATTCTGCTATGGCCGCCGAGAAGTCCTTGATGGCCTTGCCCGCCAGTTTGATATTGGCCGTGACCGTGGTGGCGTTCCCCTGGCAGACCTCCTCGAATCCCTGGGTGAACATCGTGTCTCCCGGGAACGTGACATGGGAGTCAACCGAGCGCCACAGTTTCTCCGTGGCCTTGTACGTCTCCATCACGGTGACACCGTGTGCATCGATGGCGTCGGCATCCGCAGGGGCCTGCGAGAGAAAGTTGAGGTTCTCCCTCAGGTGCGACGTGTGGGACAGGCGCGGAATGTACGTGCCAACCATTACTGAACCGCCTGCGTCGCGCCACCGCCGGGCACACCTCCACTGGGCGGCTTCCAGTCAGGGACGTCCTCGATCTTCCTGACAGCCTCCTGGATACCCTTGGCGGCCTCATCGGACTGGTCGGCCGTCGCCCCCTCGAAGATCGTGATGATCTCGTGGCCCTGCTTGAAGAGGTGCTCACCGGAGATCCTCAACTGGCCGAGGACGGGGCGAACGTTGTCATTGAAGGCCGCCCGAAGGGCTTCCGTGATGCGGGCCTCGCCGATCGTGGCGCCGGCTGCCTCGAAGCTGGCCTTGGTCCTCCGGTCCTCACCATCGAGGTCGTCGAAGCGCCGAGCCGCTGCATCAATGGCTCCACGCGCGTCCTCTGCGTCTATCACATAACGGTCCAGGCCCACGATGTCCCTCCTGCGCAGGTACGTCCGCCAGTGACGCTAGCCCACGCCCTAGCCGGTTCCAAGGACATCCGGGGCCCGGAAACGCGGCAGGGGCGGCGGGTCACCCCGCCGCCCCCACCACTGTGGTCCCGCTACCTCAGCCGCGCACCCGCCAGGAACGCGCGAGGTCGGAGTTGAGCTGGGAGATCACGTCGAGCGGGATCTCCTTCGGGCACACCGCCGCGCACTCGCCCACGTTCTGGCAGCCGCCGAAGCCCTCGGCGTCCTGCTGGTTGAGCATGTCCGTGACGCGGGCCGCGCGCTCCGGCTGTCCCTGCGGGAGCATGCCGAGGTGCACCACCTTCGCGGCGGTGAAGAACATCGCCGAGGCGTTGGGGCACGCCGCCACGCACGCACCGCAGCCGATGCAGGCCGCGGCCTGGAAGGCGCGGTCGGCGTCCGGCTTGGGGATGAGCATGGAGTTCGCGTCCACGGCGGAGCCGGTGTTCGCGGAGATGTAGCCGCCGGCCGCGATGATGCGGTCGAGGGCGGTGCGGTCCACCACGAGGTCCTTGATGACCGGGAACGCCTTCGCGCGCCACGGCTCGATCGTGATGGTGTCCCCGTCCTTGAAGGACCGCATGTGCAACTGGCAGGTCGTGGTGACCTCGGGGCCGTGCGCGATTCCGTTGATCACGAGACCGCACATGCCGCAGATGCCCTCACGGCAGTCGGAGTCGAACTCCACCGGGTCCTCCCCGCGGGCGGAGAGTTCCTCGTTGAGGACGTCGAGCATCTCGAGGAAGGACATGTGGTCCGAGATCCCCACGAGTTCGTACGCGACCATCCGTCCCGGCGCTTCGGGGCCGGGCTGACGCCAAACGTTGAGCGTAACCTTCACTTGTAGTCCCTCTGCTTCATCTCGATGTCCTGGTACACGAGGTCCTCCTTGTGGAGCACCGGGGGCTCACCGGCTCCGGTGAACTCCCATGCCGCAACGTAGGCGAACTGGTCGTCGTGGCGCAGGGCCTCCCCCTCCGGGGTCTGGTGCTCGGCGCGGAAGTGCCCACCGCAGGACTCCTCACGGTGGAGGGCGTCGATGCACATGAGCTCGCCGAGCTCGAGGAAGTCGGCCACGCGGCCGGCCTTCTCCAGCTCCTGGTTGCGGTCGGAGGCCTTGGTGACCACCTTCACGTCGGTCCAGAACTGCTCGCGCAGCGCCCGGATCTCGGCGATGGCCTCCTTCAGGCCCTCCTCGGTGCGCTCCATGCCGCACTTCTCCCACATGATGTGGCCCAGCTT
>CAZTOM010000075.1:6371-9313 GCA_964615555.1 uncultured Actinomycetaceae bacterium | reverse complement strand
CCTGGCACCTGCTCGAGGTGCTGAAGCCGAAGGTGCCGGTGAGGCGCATGGTCTTCCACGAGATCACCCGCGACGCCATCGAGAATGCGGTCAACAACACCCGCGAGCTGGACACCGACCTCGTGGACGCGCAGGAGACCCGCCGCATTCTGGACCGCCTCGTGGGCTACGAGGTCTCCCCGCTGCTGTGGCGCAAGGTGGGCCCGGGCCTGTCCGCCGGCCGCGTCCAGTCGGTGGCCACGCGCCTCGTGGTGGAGCGCGAACGCGAGCGCATCGCCTTCCGCAGCGCCAACTACTGGTCGGTCACCGCCACCTTCGCGAAGGGCCCGGAGTCCTTCGACGCCCGGCTCGCCTCCGTCAACGGCGCCCGTATCGCCACCGGTCGCGATTTCGGCGACGACGGCGCCCTCACCTCCCAGCGCGTCCTCGCCCTGGACGAGGGTACGGCGGGTGCGCTCGCCGGGTCGGTGCTGGCGGGCACGGTGCGCTCGGTGGAGACGAAGCCGTACACGCGCCGCCCGGCCGCGCCGTTCACCACGTCCACGCTGCAGCAGGAGGCCTCCCGGAAGCTGCGCATGAGCGTGGCGGAGACGATGCGGGTGGCGCAGTCGCTGTACGAGAACGGGTACATCACCTACATGCGTACGGACTCCACGGCGCTCTCGGGGCAGGCGATCACCGCTGCGCGCACCCAGGCGGCGGCGCTCTACGGCGCGGACTCGGTGCCGGAGAAGCCCCGCACGTACGGCAAGGTCTCGAAGGGCGCCCAGGAGGCGCACGAGGCGATCCGGCCTGCGGGCGAATCCTTCCGCCGCCCTGCGGAGGCGGGACTCACCGGGGCGCAGGCCAAGCTCTACGACCTGATCTGGAAGCGCACGATCGCCTCTCAGATGACGGACGCCACCGGCCACACGGCCACCGTGCGGATCGATTCCGAGGTGGTGCTGGCCGAGTCGGACGGCGCCACGCTGCTGCATCCGGGCACCCACGAGCTCGAGTTCACTGCCTCCGGGACCGTGATCACCCACCGCGGCTTCCTGGCCGCCTACGAGGAGGGCCGTGACGCGGCCCGCCACGAGGAGTCCGGTAAGGACGGGGAGAAGGAGTCCCGCCTGCCCGCCATGGAGAAGGGCGATGGTCTGGATCCCCTCACCGTGACCCCCGCCGGGCACGACACCACCCCGCCGCCCCGCTACACGGAGGCCTCCCTGGTGAAGGCGCTGGAGGAGCGGGGCATCGGCCGGCCCTCCACCTACGCCGCCACGATCGCCACGATCATGGCGCGCGACTACGTTTCGAAGAAGGGCCAGGCCCTGGTGCCGAGCTGGCTCGCCTTCTCCGTGACGAACCTGCTGGAGGAGAACCTCACCCGGCTCGTGGACTACGACTTCACCGCGGAGATGGAGCAGGAGCTGGACGAGATCGCCCACGGCAAGCGCGACCGGGTGGACTGGCTGCGCGCCTTCTACCACGGCGCCGACGGCGACGAGGGCCTGCGCGCCCTCGTGGAGGGGCTCGGTGACATCGACGCCCGGGCCGTGAACTCCAAGGACCTCGGGGACGGCATCACACTGCGGGTGGGACGCTACGGCCCCTACCTGGAGCAGGCGAACCCGGAGGGCGGGGACCCGAAGCGGGCCTCGATCCCGGATGACCTCGCCCCGGACGAGCTGACACTCGCAAAGGCCCACGAGCTCCTCGAGCAGCGAGCGGACGAGGGCCGCGAGCTTGGTGAGGACCCGGCCACCGGCCGCACGATCCTGGCCCGCAACGGCCGCTTCGGCCCCTACGTGACGGAGGTCCTCGAGGAGGACGCACCGAAGAAGGCCAAGCCGCGAACGGCGTCGTTGTTCAAGGACATGCAACTGGAGACGATCGGGCTGGAGGACGCCCTCAGGCTGCTCTCGCTGCCGCGCGTGGTGGGAGCGGACGCGGAGGGCACGGAGATCACCGCGCAGAACGGGCGCTACGGGCCGTACCTGAAGAAGGGCACGGACTCACGCTCGCTGGAGACCGAGGAGCAGTTGTTCACGGTGACGCTGGAGGAGGCGGAGGCGCTGTTCGCCCAGCCGAAGCAGCGGCGCGGCGCGCGGGCCTCGGCCCCGGCGCGGGAGCTCGGCGAGGACCCGGCGACGGGCGCCAAGGTCACCGTGCGGGACGGCCGCTGGGGTCCCTACGTCTCGGACGGCACCACGAATGCCACGCTGCGCACCGGCGATGATCCGGCCACCATCACCCCGGAGCGGGCTTACGAGCTGCTGGCGGAGAAGCGGGCGAAGGGCCCGGCGCCCAAGCGGAAGCCTGCCGCGCGGAAGCCGGCGGCGCGGAAGACTGCGGCCAAGAAGCCGGCAGCGAAGAAACCGGCTGCGAAGAAGCCCACCGCGGAGGAGTAGCGTCCACCGCCCCGCGCGGCGGGCGGTCGCTCCGTCGACGCAGCCACCCCACACCGCGGGCGCCACAGCACCAGCACCGCCACCCCACGCGGCGGGCGGTAGCGAGCGCGTTCGCGCGCGGACGCCGGGCGGGGATGGGATGATCGGGGTGTGACTGTTGCAGCCTCGCTCGCCATTACCGCCCGCGCCGCGGGCTTCATCGCACGCACGAAGGTGATGTTCGCCCGTCCCGTGGTGGAGATCGGGGGGATCGTCCACGAGTTCAACTGGCTGACCACGCACCGTTTCGTGATGAGGCCGGGTCCGCAGCGCATCACCGTCTACTTCAAGCGCAAGGAATCCACCGGCGCGCACGCCACCACCACCATCGATGTCCTGCCGGGCGAGACCGTCCACCTCGTGGCCACCCTCGAGGGCAAGGGACGCTTTAGCCTGAAGATGCGCCGGGACCGCATGGATCCGCGCACCGCGGACCGGGCCGTCTAGGTGGACTCCGCACCCCTCGACCCGCGCCTCGCGCCGCGTACCGCGCCGCCCTTGGACCCGCGC
>CAZTOM010000075.1:0-6271 GCA_964615555.1 uncultured Actinomycetaceae bacterium | reverse complement strand
ACCGCGCCGCCCTTGGACCCGCGCCTCGCACCCCATCTCGACCTACGCCTGCCGCCGCCCCTCGCGGACCTCGTCCCATCCCACCTCATCCCCGATCCCCGCCCCTGCCCACCGCTGCGCTGGGGCGTCATGGGTCCGGGCGCGATCGCCCACACGTTCGCCCGCGCGGTGGCGAGTTTGGAGGCCTGCGAGATCGTCGCCGTCGGCTCGCGTGACACCGGACGCGCCCGCGCCTTCGCGGAGGAACACAACGTGCCCGTGGCCCTCGAGGGTTACCAGGCCCTCGCCGAGCACCCCGAGGTCGAGGCCGTGTACGTGGCCACACCGCACTCGGCGCACCGGGACGCCGCCCTGCTCGCAATCGCGGCGGGTAAGCACGTGCTCGTGGAGAAGTCCTTCACGCGGAACGCCGCCGAGGCCCGCGAGGTGGTGGACGCCGCCCGCGCCGCCGGCGTCTTCTGCATGGAGGCCATGTGGACTCGCTTCCTCCCGCGCCATGTGGTGGTCCGACACCTCGCGCGCTCGGGCGCGCTGGGGGAGATCGTGCAGGTCTCGGCAGACCTCGGCCACCGGCTCGCCCACGTGCCGCGCATGAGGGAACCGGAGCTCGCGGGCGGAGCCCTCTTGGACCTGGGGGTGTATCCGATCTCCTTCATCGTGAGCTTGCTCGGTTGCCCCACGTCCGTGACCACGTTCGGCAGCCACTACGAGACGGGCGTGGATGCCGGCGCGGCTGTCCACCTCGCCTTTGATGGCTCCACTGCCGCCGGCTCCGGCCCTGCCGCTGCTGCTGCCAGGGCCACCGCGACTGCCACGACGACGATGGTCGCCACCACTCCGAAGCGCGCATGGGTGGCCGGTACCGAGGGATTCTGCGACCTGGACCCGGACTTCCACGGCCCGGGTGGGCTCACAGTGGACCTCGGCTGGCCAGGCGGAGCGGTTCGGTGGGACGGGCCGGCGGAAGACAGGGGTGGATTCGAGTTCCAGATCGCCGAGGTGGCGCGGCGCGTGGCCGCCGGGGAGACGGAATCTCCCATCATGCCGCTCGATGAGACCGTCGCCATCATGGAGCTCATGGATGGCGTGCGCCGCGACCTCGGGGTGATATTCCCCGGCGAATAGCCGCTGGCTTCCCCTCGCGCTCGGCGTGGGCTTGGGGCGGGCGGGGCTGCATTCCTTGCGGCTACGCGGGGCTGGGGAGGGGGCGGCATGTTTGGGGGTGCGCGCGGGTAACGTGGGGGCCGTGACGGAATCAGCAGCGACCGGTGTGTTCGTGGCCCTCGAGGGCGGGGATGGGACAGGGAAGTCCACGCAGCGCGCCCTGTTGGGCGAGTGGCTCGAGGCCCGCGGCCTGGAGGCGGTGCTGACGCGTGAGCCGGGCGGCACCGAGCTCGGGCTGCTGCTGCGCGAGGCCCTCCTCCACGGCGGCCACGTGGACCCCCGCACCGAGGCCCTCCTGTTCGCCACCGACCGCTCCCACCATGTGGCCTCGCTGGTGCGCCCCGCGCTCGAACGCGGCGCCGTGGTGGTGACGGACCGGTACCTCGATTCGTCGGTCGCCTACCAGGGTGCCGCCCGCTCCCTCGGGCACGACGACGTCCGGAACCTCTCCCTGTGGGGCACCTACGGCCTGCTCCCGGACCTGACCGTGGTGCTCGACCTTGATCCAACGGTGGCGGCGGCCCGTAGGGCCGGCGTGGCCCCCGACCGACTGGAGCGTGAACCAGACACCTTCCATGCGGACGTGCGGGAGGCCTTCCTCCAGCTTGCAGCGGCGGATCCCTCCCGGTACCTCGTCCTGGACGCCGCGCAAGATCCTGACGTTGTGCACGCCGCCATCGTGGAACGCGTGGCGGACCTGCTTGCGGCGCGCGGCGGGACGGCGGCGGCGGGTGGGGGCGCCGTCGTCGGGGATGGGGCGGACGCCGACGGGACCGGACGTAATGGGGCGGACGCTGACGGGACCGGACGTGATGGGGAGGTGGCGCCGTGAGCGTGTGGGACGCGGTGATCGGGCAGGAGGCCGTGGTCTCCACCCTCCGCGCAGCCGTGGAGGACCCGCGGGCGATGACGCACGCGTGGCTGATCACGGGGCCGCCGGGATCGGGGAGGTCGGTGGCGGCGCGCGCGTTCGCAGCCGCACTGCAGTGCGAGCAGGACCCCGCCGGGTGCGGGGAGTGCAAGGACTGCAAGACGGTGCTGGCGGGCTCGCACCCGGATGTGACGTTCGTGGCCACGGAGCGCGTGGTGATCGACATCAAGGAGGTCCGCGAACTGGTGGCCACGGCGGCGCGCTCGGCCTCCCAGGGGCGGTGGCGGATCATCGTGGTGGAGGACGCGGACCGGATGGTAGAGCGCACCTCGAACGTGCTGCTGAAGTCCATCGAGGAGCCCGCCGAGCGGACCGTGTGGCTGCTGTGCGCGCCCTCGCCGGATGACGTGATCGTCACCATCCGCTCGCGCTGCCGGCACGTGGGGCTGCGGATCCCGGACCCGGCGGCCGTGGCGGACCTCCTGGTGCGCCGGGACGGGGTGGACCCGGACGTGGCGCTGGCAGCGGCGCGGGCGGCGCAGTCGCACGTGGGGATTGCCCGCCGGCTGGCCACGAATGAGGAGGCGCGGGCGAGGCGTCGGCACCTGCTGACCCTGCCGGGGCGCATCCGCGGCGTGGGGGATGCGGTGCTGGAGGCGGCGGAGATGGTGGAGGGCGCCACCGCGGATGCGAAGGCCGTGGCGGCGGAACGGGACGAGAGGGAGCGCGCGGAGCTGCTGCGCACCCTCGGTGTGGACGAGGGCGAGCGGATCCCGCCCGCCATGCGCGCCCAGATCCGGCAGCTCGAGGAGAACCAGAAGAAGCGCTCCACCCGCGTGCAGCGCGACGCCCTCGATCGGGCGATGACCGACCTCCTCTCCTTCTACCGTGACGTGGTGAGCGTGCAGCTCGGTGCCGAGGTGGACCTGGTGAACTCGGACCTCGAGGAGGAGGTGCGGTCCGTGGCCGCCGAGTCCACCTCCGTGCAGACGCTGCGCCGGATGGACGCGATCGGGGAGGCCCGCCAGCGCCTCGAAGGGAATGTGGCGCCGCTGTTGGCGGTGGAGGCGATGCTGGTGGCGCTGCGGCCGCAGGGGTAGGTGGCCACCACCTGATGGGGGACGCCAATCACTGGACACTCGGGTTAGCCTTCACGTGTGAACCACTCCCGCGCCGCTCTCATCGCCCTGCTCACCTCCACCCTCGTGCTTGCTGGTTGCAGCGGCGAGGTGAAGGTGCGGGAGCCGCGCCCCTCCCCCACGGCGGGCGGGGGCACCACGGATCCCGGCTCCGGGGGCACGGCGGATCCGGGCACCGGGGGCACCGACCCTGGTAACGGCGGCACCGGATCGGGAGCCGGATTCACGGGCCCCGATCCGTCCTTCGACCCCACGGCGGGCACAGACCCGGCGCTGCAGGCCTTCTACAGCCAGGACGTGGACTGGGTGGCATGCCCGGACCTGAGCGCGGCCCTGTGCGCGGACATCACCGTGCCGATGGACTACACGAACCCCGACGGCGAGACCATCACGATCGCCGTCAACCGCAACCTGACGGCCGGAGACGGCAAGCCCACGATCTTCCTCAACCCCGGTGGCCCCGGAGGCTCCGGCACGGACATGCTCGAGTGGGCTCCGTGGATGTTCGGCAGGGACGTGACGGACGCCTACAACCTCGCCGGCTTCGACCCGCGGGGCGTGCTCACCTCCAGCGCGATCGACTGCATCACCGACCAGGAGCTGGACGAGCGGCAGGCCAAGGACATCGAGATCGACTCCGATGAGGGCATGGCCGCCTACGAACAGGACGTGCGCGAGTACGCCCAGAAGTGCCAGGACAACTCCGGCCCGCTCCTCCAGTTCGTGGACACCGACTCCGCTGCGCGGGACATGGACATCCTCCGTGCCGTGGTAGCCCGCACGGAGCGGCTCGACTACGTGGGCTTCTCCTACGGCACGTTCCTCGGCGCCGTCTACTCGGACCTCTTCACCGAGCGCGTGGGCCGGTTCGTCCTCGACGCCGCCGTAGACCCCTCGATCAACATGGCCGAACTCGCCATGGGGCAGGCGATGGGCTTCGACCGAGCCGTGCGCGCCTTCATGGACGACTGCCTCGCCGGCCCCGACTGCTTCCACCAGGGCAGCGCGGAGGACGGGCTCGCGAAGATCAGCCAGCTCTTCGAGGTAGCCTACGCCACCCCCCTGCCCACGTCCGACGGCCGGCCCCTGACGGCGAGCTACGCCTACTCCGGCGTCTTCACCGCGCTCTACGCCCCGGTTCCCTACTGGCGCTCCCTCAACACCTCCCTGGACCAGGCGATCAACCAGGGGGACGGGACCGGACTGCTGCTCCTCGCGGACGCGGGCAACTCCCGTAACCCGGACGGGACCTTCGACGGCAACTCCTCCGAAGCGTTCATGGCCATCAACTGCCTCGACTACCCGGTGGAGGGAACCATGGAGGACTGGCGGGCAGCGGCCGCGGAGATGAAGGAGACCTACCCGGTGTTCGGGGACGCGATCGCCTACTCGGAGGTCACCTGCTCGAACTGGCCCTACCAGTCCCAGCGGGTGCGCGAGCCCATCACGGCGGCGGGCTCCGAGCCCATCGTGGTGATCGGGACCACCCGAGATCCCGCCACCCCGTATGAGTGGTCGGTCTCCCTGGCCGACCAGTTGGAGAACGGTCACCTCATCACCTTCGACGGCGACGGCCACGCCGCGTACGGCCGCGGAAACATGTGCGTGGACGGTTTGGTTGACGATTTCCTGGTGAATGGGACGATTCCGCCCGAGGGCGCCACGTGCTGAAAGACACCTCCGACGGGTTTGGATCGCCACGGCGCGGCCTTGTACACTCTCCGGGAGGTCACGCCGCCTTAGCTCAGTCGGCAGAGCGATTCACTCGTAATGAATAGGTCAAGGGTTCGATTCCCTTAGGCGGCTCCGGAGGCGCCCCGTTCCACCAGCGGGGCGCCTCCCCCCATCTGGGGATACCGGCGCCGGAAGATCCCGGCTGGCCGGATGGGCCACAACCCTGGGCCGGGTGGGTGGCCACAAATGCCGGGTAGGGTGGCCACAACGCCACCGAACGGATGGTGGTGGACCGGCGAACCAGCGCCGGGAGCGGCGGACCGTGCCGGTAGCAGCGAACCAGACCGGCAGCGGAATGGACGAGAGGGGTTGCGCTCAATGGATGTCATCCAGGCACTTACGCCCACCGTGGTGGTGGCGGTCGCATTCTTTGCCATCATTCGCGCAATCTTCCGGGCAGACCGAAACGAGCGCGCATCGATCGCGCGTATGGAAAAGAATTCGGCGGAGAACGAGTAATAACCCAATTCCCACCCTTTTATTGTTGTGTGCCTGACGAGAGAGTAGTGTTGGCATGGACCGCAATATGAATACCACCAATAGAAGGGGATCAGGAATGGCGCGAAAGGTGCTCGTCCAGCTCGTGGACGATATTGATGGAAGCGATGCCACCGAAACCGTGATATTCGGTCTCGACGGTATCCAGTACGAGATCGACCTGAATGCCAAGCACGCGGAGGAGCTGCGCTCCTCGATGCAGAGCTGGGTCTCCAGTGCCCGCCGCGCCAGCGGTCGCCGTCAGGGACGCGAGACCAGCCGTGGTACGCGCCGCGCCTCCGGCGATTCGGACGCCTCACGTATCCGCGCCTGGGCACGCGAGCAGGGCATCGAGGTCTCGGACCGGGGACGCATTCCCGCCGAACTGCGCGCCCGCTTCGAGGCCGAGGCCAATTAGCCCCAACAGTCCCACCTGACACCGAGCCGAATACGGCAGGATGGATGCATGACCTACAAACTGGTGCTGCTCCGCCATGGCGAGAGCGAATGGAACGCAAAGAACCTCTTCACCGGCTGGGTGGATGTGCCGCTCTCCGAGAAGGGCTGGAATGAGGCGATCCGGGGTGGACAGCTCCTGGTTGACGCCGGAATCAGCCCGGACGTGCTGCACACCTCCCTGCTGCGGCGGGCCATCATGACGGCCAACCTCGCCTTGGACAAGGCGGACCTCCACTGGATCCCCGTCAAGCGGCACTGGCGCCTCAACGAGCGCCACTACGGTGCGCTGCAGGGCCTGGACAAGAAGGAGATCCGGGACAAGTACGGCGAGGAGCAGTTCATGGCGTGGCGCCGCTCCTATGACACGCCTCCGCCGGAGATCGAGGTGGGCAGCGAGTTCTCCCAGGACTCCGATCCGCGCTACGCC
>CAZTOM010000074.1:0-9432 GCA_964615555.1 uncultured Actinomycetaceae bacterium | reverse complement strand
GGCGAGGACGCGGACAAGGACGTGCACCTGCGCGTGGTGGGGGACCACGTCCGCACCGCCCTCATGCTCATCGGCGACGGCGTGCGCCCCGGTAACGAGGGGCGCGGGTTCGTCCTGCGTCGCCTCATCCGCCGGGCGGTGCGCTCCATGCGCCTCCTGGGCGTGCAGGACTCCGTGATGCCCGAGCTGCTCCCGCTCTCCATGGAGGCGATGAGCCCGTCCTACCCGGAGCTGCGCACCGAGTTTGAGACCATCTCCACCGTGGCCTACGCGGAGGAGGAGGCCTTCAGGCGCACCCTTTCCCAGGGCATCACCCTGCTCGACGGCGCGATCGCCCGGGCGTCCGCGGAGGACGGCCGCGTGAGTGGCGCCGACGCGTTCCAACTCCACGACACCTACGGCTTCCCGATCGACCTCACCCTGGAGATCGCGGCCGAGGCCGGCGTGGACGTGGACGAGGCGGGCTTCCGGGACCTCATGCAGGAGCAGCGCGAGCGCGCCCGCGCGGACGCGCTGGCAAAGAAGAAGGGCCACCAGGACCCCACGGTCTTCCAGGGCTTCCGTACCCTCATGGGCGGCAACACCCAGTTCGTGGGCTACACGGATGACACTGCGGAGGCGCGAGTGATCGGGATCCTCGTGGACGGAAAGTCCGTCCCGGCTGCCTCCGCGCCCGCGGAGGTGGAGATCGTGCTGGACCGCACCCCCTTCTACGCAGAGGCCGGCGGGCAGCAGGGCGACCGCGGCACGCTGCGCTTCCGCGGCGGCGGGATCGTGGACGTGATCGACACGCAGGCCCCGGTGAAGGGCGTACCCGCCCACCGCGGCACCCTCACCGAGGGCACCATCACCCTGGACGAGACCGGTGTGGCCGAGATCGATACGGACCGGCGCCGCCAGATCGCCCAGGCCCACACGGCCACCCACATGGTCCACCAGGTGCTCCTGGAGCAGCTCGGCGGCGGCGCCCATCAGGCGGGCAGCGAGAACTCGCCCTCCCGCATGCGCTTCGACTTCCGCCACACCTCCGGCCTCTCCCGGGACCAGGTGGCGGACATCGAGGGGGAGGCCAACGTGCGCCTTGCCCAGAACCTCGCCATTACCGACTACGAGATGAAGCTGGACGACGCCCGCGCCGCCGGCGTGCAGGCCCTGTTCGGGGAGAAGTACGGCGAGATCGTGCGCGTGGTGGACATCGGCGAGGGCTGGTCCCGCGAGCTGTGCGGTGGCACCCACGTGCCCATGACCGGCAACGTGGGCCGCATCAACGTGCTCGGTGAGTCCTCCATCGGCTCCGGCGTACGCCGCATCGAGGCCCTCGTGGGCGCCGGTGCGTACGCCCACCAGGCGAAGGAGGCGGCGATCGTCTCCCAGGTCTCCCAGCTCATGGGCGCCCGCCCGGAGGAGCTGCCCGAGCGCATCAGCCAGCTCATGGGCCGCCTCAAGGCCGCGGAGAAGGAGCTCGCCTCCACGCAGGCGGCGGCCCTCATGGCCCGCGCCAGCGTGCTCGCGGCCGCAGCCCGCCGCTTCGGGAACATCGACGCGGTGGTGGAGAACGTGGGGGAGGTGGCCTCGGCAGACGATCTGCGCAACCTCGCCCTGGACATCCGCGGCCGGCTGGGGGAGCGCGGCGCCGTGGCCCTCATCGGCATTTCCAACAACCGCCCACTCGTGGTGGTGGCCACCTCCCCGGAGGCCCGCGCGGAGGCGGTCCGCGCCGGGCAGCTGGTGCGCAGCGCAGCCCAGGCGCTCGGCGGCGGCGGGGGCGGCAAGGACGACGTGGCCCAGGGCGGCGGCACCAACCCGGACGCCATCCCGGCGGCACTCGAGGCCCTCGCGGCCGAGCTGCGGAAGGCCGCACAGGGGTGACCTTCCGGACCGGGGCGAGGATCGCCGTCGACGCCGGGGGGAAGCGGGTGGGCGTGGCCCGCTCGGACCCCGGGGGCGTGATCGTGCTGCCCGTGGCCACCCTGACGCGCCGCGCGGAGGGCCAGGAGGTGGCCCGGATCGTCCGGATGGTGGAGGAGTTCGCCGCCATCGAGGTGGTGGTGGGGCTGCCCAAGCACCTGTCCGGGCAGGAGGGCGAGAGTGCGGCCTCGGCACGGCGATATGCTGGGGCGATCGCACGTGCGGTCGACGTACCGGTGCGGCTCGTGGACGAGCGACTGAGCTCGGTCAGTGCCCACCAAATGCTGCAGGACGCGGGCAGGCGTGAGCGCCACCACCGCACGGTGGTGGACCAGGTGGCGGCCACCGTCATCCTGGAGCAGGCCCTCGAACAGGAGCGACGGACCGGGGAACCCCCCGGGGAGCTAGTGAAGGAGCAGGCATGACCGACTTCCTCGATGTGGGCCTGCGCGAGGAGGAACCACGCGGATCGCGCCGCAACCGGCGCGACGAGGTGGCACGGAAGAAGCGCCGGCAGAACCGGTGGATCCGCACCACGATCGCGGTGGTGGTCTCCCTCGCACTGATCGCGGTGGCGGTCAACATGGTGCTGCCGGTGGTGAAGGACTTCTTCGCGAGCGAACCGCCCCCCGAGGACTACGCTGGCCCCGGCACGGGCGAGGTGATGATCGAGGTCCCGAGCGGCGCCAGTGGCGGCGCGATCGGTGACGTGCTGGTGGACGCGGACGTGGTGGCCTCCCGGGAGGCCTTCGTGGCGGCCTACAACGCGGACCCGAACGCCACCTCCATCCAGGCGGGCTTCTACAACCTCCAGCTCCAGATGCCCGCCGCGGACGCGGTGCGCGCCCTGCAGGACCGCGCCAACCGCGCCGAGACCCGGATTACCATCCCCGAGGGATTCCGCGCGCACCAGGTGGTGGAGCGCATCGCGAACGTCATGGAGATCCCGCTCGAGGAGGTCCAGGCCGCCGCCGCGGACCCGGCCGCCTACGGCCTGCCGGAGGAGGCAGGCGGAAACCCCGAGGGCTGGCTCGGCGCGCAGACCTACATCCTTCCCCCCAACGCGGATGCCCCCACCATCCTGCGCCTCATGGTCGAGGAGACGGTGGGCACCCTCGAGGGCTACAACGTGCCGCGCGAGGAGTGGCAGGCCACCCTCACGAAGGCCTCGATCGTCCAGGCCGAGGGCATCCCCGGAATCTTCGGCGAGGTGGCCCGCGTGATCGAGAACCGGCTCTCCCCGGACAACCGGGAGACCGTGGGACGGCTCGAGATGGACTCCACGATCCTCTACGGGGTGGGCCAGCTCGGTGGGGTGCCCACCCAGGCCCAGAAGGACGAGGACACCCCGTACAACACCTACATGCACGCGGGCCTGCCCCCCACACCGATCGGATCTCCCGGACGGGACGTGATCGAGGCCACCGTCAACCCGCCCGAGGGGGACTGGCTCTACTTCGTCACGGTGAACCTCCACACTGGGGAGACCAAGTTCGCGGCCACCTTCGACGAGCACCTGGTGAACGTCCAGGAGTTCCGCGAGTGGCAGGCTGCCAACCCGGATTCCCAGGAGGAGCCGGCCGGCGTGGACCTGGACGAGCCCGAGCAGTGACCCGCCGCGCCCTCGTCCTGGTGGTCCTGGGCGCACTCGTCTTCGGAATCGGCGGAGCCCTCGCCGGAGGCCCGTCGACGGCGGGCGCACGCCTCCACCCCGCAAGCCTCACCTTCTCCTGGTGGCACCTCGTGCCCGGGCTGGTCCTGGGCGGGGCACTCGGCTGGCTCACGGACCGGGACCTGGCCGAGCACCGCCTCCCGAACCGAGTGCAGTACCCCCTGCTGGCCGGCCTCACGGCCTACGTGCTGCTCGCGCGCCCCTTCGGCGTGTACGGCCTGTGGTCCGCCCTGGCGGGCGCGGTGGGTGTGGCGATCGTGTTCCTGGTGCTCGCGATCGCGGCCGCCGGGGGCCTCGGACTGGGTGACGTGAAGCTGGGCGCGATCCTGGGCCTGTGGACCGGGTGGCTGTCCTCCACCGGGCCCATCGTGTTCGTGATGGTCTCCTTCCTGGTGGGCGGCCTCTGGGCGCTCGCCCTGATGGTGGGCGGCCGCGCCAAGCACACCACCCACCTTGCCTTCGGGCCCTTCCTCATCCTGGGCGCCGCCGCCGCCACGTGGTGGACCCTGCTCTAGGGGGCGCATCGCGGCTGCTGATCCGCGCGCCGCTGCCGCCACGTGGTGGACCCTGCTCTAGGGCCTCGTTCCGATACGGCAGAATCGAGGGCATGTTCAGCTGGCACACCGCCGGGGAGTCCCACGGCCCCGCCCTCGTGGCACTGGCCGAGGGCGTTCCCTCCGGCGTGGAGATCACGTCCGACCGCTTCCGCGAGGCCCTCGCGCGCCGCCGACTCGGCCACGGCCGCGGTGCCCGCATGAAGTTCGAGCAGGACGAGCTCGCCATCCTCGGCGGCATCCGCCACGGCACCACGCTCGGCTCGCCCGTAGCGGTCACGATCGGCAACTCCGAGTGGCCGCGCTGGGAGACCGTCATGTCCGCCGATCCCGTGGAGGGCTGGGAGCCCACCACCTCTGGCCGCGGCGCCCCGCTCACCCGCCCCCGCCCCGGCCACGCGGACCTGGCCGGCATGGCCAAGTACGGCCACTCCGACGTCCGCCCCGTCCTCGAACGCGCCTCCGCCCGCGAGACCGCGGCGCGCGTGGTGGTGGGTACCCTCGCCGAGGCGATCCTGGAGCAGGTGGCCGGCATCCGCCTCGTCTCCCACGTCACCGCCGTGGGCTCCCTCTCCCTCCCCGACGACGCCCCCCGCCCCGGTCCCGACTCCACCCCCGCGTTGGACGCGTCTGCCGTCAGGTGCCTGGATCCCCACTGGGACGAGCGGTTCGTGGCGGAGATCGATGCGGCCCGCGCAGACGCGGACACTCTCGGCGGCGTGGTGGAGGTGATCGCCTACGGAGTGCCCGTGGGGCTGGGCACCTACGTGCGGGGCAGCGCACGGCTGGACGCCCGGCTCGCCGCGGCCGTCATGTCCATCCAAGCCATCAAGGGCGTGGAGATCGGCGACGGCTTCACCACCGCCGCCCGCCGGGGCTCCGCCGCTCATGACGAGATCCTGATCGGCGGGAGGGAGACCAACCGGGCCGGCGGAATCGAGGGCGGCATGTCCAACGGGCTGCCGGTGGTGGTGCGGGCCGCGCTCAAGCCGATCTCCTCGATCCCGCGCGCGCTGCGCACGATCGACTCGGCCACCGGTGAGGAGGCCAGCGCCATCAACCAGCGCTCGGACACCTGCGCCGTGGCGCCCGCCGCCGTGGTGGCCCAGGCCATGGTGGCGATCGAGCTCGCCACCGCGCTCCTGGAGAAGACCGGCGGGGACTCCGTGGCCGAGGCCCGCCGGAACCTGGAGGCCTACCTCGCCGCGGTTGACCCGAACCTCACCGCGGCCTCCACGGCTGCCGCAAGCCTTGGCGCCCCCACGCCTGCTGCGGGCTCGGAAGCCACCACGGCTGCTGGAGGCCTGGACGCTCCCACGCCTCCTGCGGGCTCGGGCGCCCCCGCCGACTCCACGGCGGACGAGACGCACCCCGCCGCTGAGGAGGACGCGTGAGGCCGCTCGTGCTCGTGGGCCCACCCGGCTCCGGGAAGACCACGGTGGGGAGGATCCTCGCCGAGCGGCGCGGCGTGCCGTTCGTGGACCTGGACGCGGCTGTTGAGGAGCGCCACGGCAGCATCGGTGAGCTCCTGATGGAGCAGGGAAGCGCCGCCGCGGCCATCCGGGCGCTCGAGGTGCTTGGCGATGAGCTACGCGAGGGGATCGTGATGGCCGCGAGCTCGTCCGTTACCGGGGGAGAGGGGGCAGCCTCCGCCCTGACGGGTGCGGACGTGGTCTACCTCGCCGCCGACCTCGCCCACACCTTCCCCCGGGCGGGCCTGACCGCGCCGCAGCCGGTGGGCTTCTTCGGCACGCGTGCGATGTGGAAGGCGATGCTGGACGAACGCGACCCGGGCTACCGATCGCTCGCCTCCGCCGTCGTGGACGTGGGAGACCTGGACCCCGAGGGCGTGGCGGACGCCGTGGAGGCAGCCCTGTAAGCTTGGGCCCGGAAATCGCAACGTAACCAAAAGGACCAAAGTGGCAACCACGAACGACCTCAAGAACGGCATGGTGCTGGTGATCGACGGCCAGCTGTGGCAGGTGGTGGAGTTCCTGCACGTGAAGCCCGGCAAGGGCCCGGCGTTCGTCCGCACGAAGATCAAGAACGTGATGTCCGGCAAGACGGTGGACCGCACCTTCAACGCCGGGGTCAAGGTGGAGACCACCACGGTGGACCGCCAGGACTACCAGTTCCTCTACAAGGACGGCCCGGACTTCGTGTTCATGGACGTGGACACCTACGACCAGGTGACCGTGCCCGCGGCCACAGTGGGGGATGCCGCCAACTTCATGGTGGAGTCCCAGAAGGTGGTGCTCGCCCAGCACGCCGGCCAGGTGCTGTTCGTGGAGCTCCCGGCGTCCGTCAACCTCGAGATCACCTACACCGAGCCCGGCCTGCAGGGCGATCGCTCCTCCGCAGGCACCAAGCCGGCCACGGTGGAGACGGGCTACGAGATCCAGGTGCCGCTCTTCCTGGAGCAGGGCACCGTGGTCCGCGTGGACACCCGCACCGGCGAGTACCTCGGCCGCGCGAACTGACGTGGGAGGTCCCGAGGAGACCCACGTGGGCGATCCGGAATCCGGCACGGACGGTGCGCAATCCGATCTGGGCGGCGCGCAATCCGGCACGGACGGTGCGCAATCCGATCCGGGCGGCGCAGAGCCCCATCCGGACGCAGCGGAGGCCACCCGCTCACCCCACCGCACCACCGCGCGCACCAAGGCGCGCCGCCGCGCCATGGACGTGGTGTTCGAGCTGGACCAGAAGGGCCACTACGGTCCCGGCGCCCTGCGTTCGCTCCTGCGCGAACGCCTCGCGGTGAGCACCGCCCAGACGGCCCTTCCCCAGTACTCGGCGGACATCGTGGAGGGGCTGGCCGAGCACGCCCATGGGATCGACCAGGTGCTCTCCACCTACCTGCAGGGCTGGACCCTCCCGCGGCTCCCCGCTGTGGACCGCGCGATCCTGCGCATCGCCACGTGGGAACTGCTGTACGGCGGTGACGTGGACGCGCCCGTGGTGATCACCGAGGCTGTGAACCTCGCCGAGGACCTGTCCACCGACGACTCCCCGGCGTTCGTGAACGCCGTGCTCGATCGCCTGCGCATGCTGGCCCCCGTCCTCGTGGCCGAGATCGCCACGGAGGAGGAGGCCGCGGCTGCCCGTGCCCGTGCGGCAGAGGCCCGGCGCGCGGAGGAGGAGGCCCGCTGGGCGGAGGAGGAGGCCCGCTGGGCGGAGGATGACGCGCGCCGCGAGGCGGAGGCTGCCGGCGCGCCCCTGCCCGAGGAGTCCTTCCCCGAGGTTGCACCCTCGGAGCAGGACGAGATCGAGGCCGAGGTTGCGGAGATCCTGCGCGAGGCCGGCGTAGAAGATCCCGAGGCCCCAGGCGAGCCGGACACCGACGGGCGAGACCCGGCACCGGAGACCCCAGGCGCGCTGGACACCCACGGGGGAGAGCCGGCGCCGGAGACCTCCGGCGCGGAGGATTCCGGTGTGACGGAACGCTCCGCGGACGGTGACGCGGGGCGGTAGCGCGCGCGTCTAGGATGGCGCGTGACCGAATTCCTTTAACCCCGTCCTGTGAGGCGGAGAAGGAGAGAAGGCAGATGGCTCGGCAAGTACTGACGGGCTCCGAGATCGACCGTTCCCTCACGCGCATCGCGCACGAGATCCTGGAGCGGAACGACGGCGGAGCGAACCTCGTCCTCCTGGGTATTCCCACCCGCGGGGTCCCCCTCGCAAAGCGGATCTCGCGGCGGATCGCCGCCACCGAGGGCCCGGTGCCCACCGGCTCCCTCGATATCACCGCGTACCGCGACGACCTCCACGCCCACCCCATGCGCACCCTCGAGCGCACCGACATCCCCGACGGGGGGATCGACGGCAAGGTGGTGGTGCTCGTGGACGACGTGCTCTTCTCCGGGCGCACCGTCAGGGCAGCCCTCGACGCGCTGGCCGACCACGGCCGCCCTGCCCGTATCCAACTGGCCGTGCTCGTGGACCGGGGGCACCGGGAACTGCCCATCCGGCCGGACTTCGTGGGCAAGAACCTGCCCACCAACGCCGAGGAGAGGGTGACCGTCCACCTGGCCGAGAACGACGGCGAGGACGCCGTCACCATCCAGGCCCCGGGGGAGGAGGACTGATGCGCCACCTGCTCAACACCGCCGACCTCTCCCGCGAGGAGGCGCTCACGATTCTCGACACGGCCGAGGCAATGGCGGAAACGCAGGAGCGGCAGATGAAGAAGCTGCCCACCCTGCGCGGAAAGACCGTGGTGAACCTCTTCTTCGAGGACTCCACCCGCACGCGGATCTCCTTCGAGACGGCCGCGAAGCGGCTCTCGGCGGACGTCATCAACTTCTCCGCGAAGGGGTCCTCGGTCTCCAAGGGCGAGTCCCTCAAGGACACCGCCCAGACGCTGGACGCGATGGGGATCGACGGCGTGGTGGTACGCCACTCCGCCTCGGGCGCCCCACACCGGCTCGCGAACACCGACTGGATCGACGTCCCCATCATCAACGCCGGGGACGGCGCCCACCAGCACCCCACCCAGGCGCTCCTGGACGCCTTCACGCTCCGCCGCCACCTTGGGCGCGACGGCTCACCCGCGGACAACGGCACCGACCTGGCCGGGCGCCACGTGGCGATCGTGGGGGACATCCTCCACTCCCGCGTGGTCCGCTCCAACGTGGACCTCCTCAACACGCTCGGCGCGCGCGTCACCGTGGTGGGGCCCTCCACGCTCATCCCCGTGGGGGCGGAGGCGTGGAAGGCGGACATCAGCTACGACTTCGACGCCGTGATCGACGAGGGTCCAGACGCCGTGATGATGCTGCGGGTGCAGCACGAGCGCATGGGCGCCGGCGGCTTCTTCCCCTCCCCCCAGGAGTACGTGCGCAACTACGGTCTGGACAAGGCGCGGCTGAACCGCCTCCCCGACCACGCCATGGTGATGCACCCCGGCCCCATGAACCGCGGCCTCGAGATCTCCGCGGACGCCGCGGACTCCCCGCGCGCACTCGTCCTCCAGCAGGTGGCCAACGGCGTGTTCGTGCGCATGGCCGTCCTCTACCTCCTCCTCGCCTCCCAGGAAGGGTCTGCCTCGTGACCAGCTACCTCATCACCAACGCACTGCTCTACGGCGAGGACGCGAGTGACATCCTCCTCGCCGACGGGGTGATCGCCGCCGTCGGGAATGACGCACGCGGGAAGGCCGGCGAGCGGGACGACGTCACCGAGGTGGACGGGAGCGGGCTCGTGGCGCTGCCCGGCCTCGTGGACCCGCACACGCACCTGCGCGATCCCGGCCAAGAGGACGCGGAGCGAGTGAGAGTCGTGGGGTCGGGACATGGT
>CAZTOM010000073.1:3604-9441 GCA_964615555.1 uncultured Actinomycetaceae bacterium | reverse complement strand
CCCGCCCGCCCTGGGTGGAGGGGGCCTCCTGGACGTAGAGCAGCCAGTCGCGCACGTCCACGTGGCGGTGGAACCACATGGCGTGGTCCAGGCTGGCGATGGAGGTACCGGGGGTGGTCCACACGAGCCCGTTGGCCCGCAGTGCGGGCTCCAGCATCACCTGGTCGCACGCGTAGGCCAGGAGCGCCCGGTGCACGAGCTGCGTGGTGCGGTCCGGCAGCGACCTGCGGGCTCGCATCCACACCATCTGGGTGCTCGACCTCTCCTGCCCGTTCGGGAAGTAGATCTGCCCGTCCACGTGGCGCAGATCGAAGGCTCCCGCGTGGATCACCACCCAGGCGGCCGGGTGGCGGATGTGCGCTAGGAGGTCCGCATTGGAGGGGAGGCTCTCCGGGTCCGGCGCGGGCGGGGCGGTGGCCTGGAAGTCCGCACCCTCCTGGACCTCTTGGAAGGAGGCCATGAACGTCATGATTGCCGAGCCCTCCTGGGAGGCGAGGACGCGGCGGTTGGAGAACGAGCCGCCGTCGTGGAGGACCTCCACCTCGAGGTCGATCGGGATGCCCAGGCGGCCCATGCGCAGGAAGTAGCCATGGAGCGAGTGGGGCGGGCGGTCCGAGCCCTCCGGGAGGGTGCGGCTTGCGGCCACGAGGCACTGGGCCATCACCTGGCCGCCGTAGACCCGGTCCGAGGGCCCCGGCAGGGAGTGGGCCACGAACCGCCCCCCTCCGCGCGGCTGGGGATCCAGGACCGCCAGCACCTGGCTGAGCGGCCGCAGGTCCGCCTGCGGCAGGGGAAGGATCTCTGGCGGCTCCGATGCGAGGTGCGGGGGAGTGGGCTGCCCGGACGGTTCGGAGGGGCCGGGCGGGGGAGTGGGCTGCCCGGACGGGATGGGAGGCTCGGGGGTCACGATCCCTCCGGAACGTTCTGCATGGCGAAGGCCGCGCGGCGCAGGTAGTCCCACAGGGCAGCCTCCAGGGCCGGGTCGATCACGAGTTCGTCCAGGGAGGCCCGCATGTGGGTGAGCCAGCGGGTGCGAGCCTCGGCGTCCACGTGGAAGGGGGAGTGGCGGGCCCGCAGCATCGGGTGGCCGCGGGCCTCGGAGTAGGTGGTGGGCCCTCCCCAGTACTGCATGAGGAAGTGGGCGAGCCGCCACTCGGCACCCTCCCAGTCCTCGGGCGGGTACATGGGGGCCAGCACCTCGTCCTCGCGAACTCGGCGGTAGAAGCCGGCCACGAGCGCGCGGAAGGTCTCCTCGCCTCCGAACCTGGCGTAGACCTCCGTGGGATCCGGCGCCCTCTCGGTCACAGGCCGAGCTCCTGGAGGACGGGCAGCTCGGCGCGCACGGCATCCCGTGCCCCGGCCGCGCTGTCCTGGGCGAGCGCGATCTCCGCGAGCCGGATGCACTCGGCCCGCGTGGTGCGGCCGAGCACGGCCGCCACCGCGGGCAGCATGCGCGGGGAGGTGGACAGGCTCGTGATGCCGAGGCCCACCAGCACCACGCCGAGTGCCGGATCGGCCGCAGCCTCCCCGCACACGCCCACGGGGCGGCCCTGCTGGTCCCCGCCCTGGGCGGACATGCGGATGAGGGAGAGCACGGCAGGCTCCCACGGGTCGGTGAGCTGGGCGAGGTCACCGAGGGTACGGTCGGCGGCCATCGTGTACTGGGCGAGGTCGTTGGTGCCCACGGAGGCGAAGTCGGCCCGCGCGAGGAGGTGGGAGGCGCGCACGGCAGCGGCGGGCACCTCGATCATCACACCGGCCGTGGGCAGCCCGGCGGCGTGAACGCGCTCCACGAATCCCTCCGCCTCGTCCGCGGTGGCCACCATGGGGGCCATCACCCACACCTCGGCCTCGTTCGCCTCGGCGGCGCGGCGGATGGCCTCCAACTGGTCGTCGAGGACCTCGGGGTGGCCCACCATCGCCCGGTAGCCGCGCACGCCGAGCGCGGGGTTCGGTTCGTCCAGCTGCGTCAGGTAGGGCAGGGGCTTGTCCGCGCCGGCGTCGAGGGTACGCACCACCACGCGGCGGCCGGGGAAGGCCGCGAAGACCTCGGAATACTTGCGCTCCTGCTCCTCCACGGACGGCGGGTTCATGGTGGGAGGGAAGCAGTACTCGGTGCGCAGCAGGCCGATCCCGTCCGCCCCGATGCTGGCCGCGAGGCGGGCACCCTCGCCGTCGCCCACGTTGGCCATGAGGTCCACGCGGTACCCGTCCGCCGTGGCTCCCGGGCCGTGGTACTCGAAGGCCGGGGGTCGGTGGGAGAGGAACTCCTCCTCGTCAGCTACCCCGAGCCACACCTCCCCGCCGCTGCCATCCACACCGATGCGGCTGCCCTCGGGGATGGAGAGGCACCCCTCGGCCGCCACCACGGCGGGGATGCCGAGCTCGCGGGCCAGGATCGCCGTGTGGGAGGTGGGTCCGCCCTGCGCCGTGACGATGGCGAGCACCATCTCCGGGTCCAAGGTGGCCGTGTCCGAGGGGGCGAGGTCGTCGGCCACGAGTACGTAGGGGTGGTCCAGTTCCGGGATCCCGGGGACCGGCAGCCCCAGCAGGTCGGCGACCACGCGGTCACGCACGTCGATGACGTCGGCCGCACGCTCCGCCGTCGCCCCGCCTACGGACTCGAGGCGGGAGGCGAGGTCACCCCCCGCGCGCCACACGGCGGTCGCGGCCCCGAGCCCGTCCTCGCGCACGAGCTTCTGGGCCTCCCGCAGCAGGGTGGGGTCCTCCGCCATGATCGCGGACATCTCGAGCACGGAGCGGGCCACGCCCTTCGCAGCGGCGGCGCGCTCCTCGAGGCGGTGGCGCACGTCCTTCGCGGCGTGGCAGAGGGCGGAGCACTCGGCCTCCAGGTCCGGCTGGCCGTCCGCGCCCGTGCGTGGGGGGTCGCTCGGGGCGCTCAACTCGCGCACCACGTGGGCCGCCGGGCCCACCGCACGGCCCGCGGCCGCAGGGACCCCGCGCAGCAGCTGTGACGCCATCTTCCCCACCTCCTGTTCACGCGGCGATTCCATTCCACCACGAACCGGGGAGTTCACTCCATTGCGTCTGGACTGCGGCCGCCGCGTGTCCAGATCCGTCGCCCCACGCCCGGCATGGACACGTGGACCACCCCGCGCGTTGGGTAGGCTGGGGCCGTCCCGCGGCGGATCCGCTCCGCCCAATCTCGCAAACGAAGGTGTTGATCGCAGGTGGCTGGAGACGCGCTCCCGGGTGAAGCACTGGTCCGACTCGCGGCAGCGCATGGGATCGCCACCGACTTCTGGGACTTCGAGGGCCACCACCGGCTGGTGAGCGCCGAATCGATCATCCACGTGCTCGGCGCGCTCGGCGTTTCCGCGCAGAGCGACGAGGAGGTGGAGGCCGCACTCGAGGAGGCGGAGCTCGCCCCGTGGCGCGAGACCCTCCCCGTGTGCAGCGTGGTGCGCCAGGGCGGCGGGAACGAGATCCCCGTGCACGTCCCGGACGGCAGCGAGGTGGCCGTGCGCATCGAGTTCGAGGAGGGTGGGTCCGCCGAACTCGAGCAGAAGGACCTGTGGGTGGCCCCGCGCGAGGTGGACGGCACCGTGGTGGGCCGTGCCACGTTCGAGGTGCCGGAGGGCCTGCCGCTCGGCTGGCACACCCTTGTGGCAGAGGTGGAGGACCGCGAGCCGGTCCGCGCACCCATCGCGGTGACGCCTGACGCGCTCGAGTTCCCGGAGCTGGAGGGGGGCCGCGGCTGGGGCATGATGCAGCAGCTCTACTCGGTGCGCTCCCGCAACTCCTGGGGCATCGGGGACGCGCACGACCTCGCCGAGACGGCGTCCTTCTTCGGGGACCTCGGCGCGGACTTCCTCCTCATCAACCCGCTGCACGCCGCCTCCCCGGCCCCGCCGATGGCGCCCTCCCCGTACCTGCCGGTCACCCGTCGGTTCGTGAACCCCATCTACATCCGGCCCGAGGACATCGCGGAGACCGCCTACCTGCCCGGCCCCCAGCGCGCCCTCGTGGAGTGGGCGGCGGAGGACGTGCGCGAGCTCAACGCCTCCAACACCCCGATCGACCGGGATGCCGTGTGGGAGGCGAAGAACCAGGCGCTCGAGGTGATCTTCGCCCACCGGCGTTCGCGGGCCCGCCAGCGGGACTTCGAGCGGTTCCGGGAGCGCGAGGGCCAGGGCCTGGAGGACTTCGCCCTGTGGTGCGCGCTCGTGGAGAAGTACCACGGGGAGGACTTCCCGAAGGAACTCCAGACCGGCACGTCCCTGTTCGTGGCCCGGCAACGCCGCGAGCTCGCCGAGCGCATCGAGTACCACGCCTGGCTGCAGTGGGTGGTGGACTCCCAACTGGAGGCCGCCCAGAAGGCCGCCCTCGACGCCGGCATGGGGATCGGCATCATGCAGGACCTGGCCGTGGGCGTGCACTCGGAGGGCTCGGACATCTGGTCCAACCCGGAGGCGTTCGCCCGCGGGATCGAGGTGGGCGCGCCGCCGGACATGTACAACCAGCAGGGCCAGAACTGGTCCCAGCCGCCCTGGCGCCCCGACTCGCTCGCCCGCACCGCCTACCAGCCGCTGCGGGACATGTGCGCCACGGTGCTGCGCCACGCCGGCGCCCTGCGCGTGGACCACATCATCGGCCTGTTCCGCCTGTGGTGGATCCCCGCCGGCAAGACCGCCGACCACGGCACCTACGTCCGCTACGACCACGAGGCCATGGTGGGCGTCCTCATGCTCGAGGCGCACCGGGCCGGCGCCGTGGTGATCGGCGAAGACCTCGGCACCGTGGAGCCCTGGGTGCGCGACTACCTCGCCTCCCGCGGCATCCTCGGCACCTCCGTCTTCTGGTTCGAGAAGGACCACGCAGGCTACCCGCTGGCACCCCAGGACTACCGCGAGCTGGTGCTCGCCACCGTCAACACGCACGACCTGCCCCCCTCCGCCGGCTACCTCGCCGGCGAGCACGTGGACATCCGCGAGCGGCTCGGGCTGCTCACGGAGCCCGTGGAGAAGGTCCGCGGCGAGGCCGAGCAGGAGCGCGACCGCGCCATCGGCCGCCTCGCCGACTACGGCCTGCTGGGGGAGGAGGCCTCCGAGCGCGAGATCATCGAGGCCCTGCACCGCTACGTGGTCCAGACCCCCTCCCACCTCGTGGGCGTGGCCCTCACGGACGCCGTGGGGGAGCGGCGCGCACAGAACCAGCCCGGCACCGATCAGGAGTACCCCAACTGGAAGGTCCCTCTCGCGGACGGCTCGGACAACATCGTGCTCGTGGAGGACCTCCCCTCCACGGCCCGCCTCCTCTCGCTCGTGGCCGCCATCCGCGCCCAGCTCGGCGAGGCCGACCGGCTCGCCTGAGCCGGCTCGTCCCGCACCCGTCCGCCCGTGCGTTTTTCGCTCGTTTTCGGCACCAAAGCGCGCACTCTGCGTCACGCCGGTGACGGGCTGAGTCAGACATCACAGCCGTGCGCACGAGATCACACCGCCCGGAGGTGGAGCGGCGCGCGCCCATATGGTCTGCTGGACACAGCAGCTTTTCTAGGGAGGCGCGATGAGCAACGCACAGCAGATCCTCGCAGCGCTGGGTGGGTCTGAGAACATCACCGACATCACCTCGTGCATCACGCGGTTGCGCGTGAACGTGGCCAACGCCGACGGCGTGTCCGAGGACGCCCTCAAGGACGCCGGCGCGTTCGGCGTGGTGGTCCACGGCCGCACCGTCCAGGTGGTGGTGGGCCCCCACGCTGACGACCTCGCCGCCGAGATCGCCGAGATCCGCTGAGCCCTCCCGTTTCGTGAGCGTGCCCCCCGGGCGTCCCGACGACGCAACGTCCGCTTCCGGCACCGCCTCACCCCCCGACG
>CAZTOM010000073.1:0-3504 GCA_964615555.1 uncultured Actinomycetaceae bacterium | reverse complement strand
CCCGACGACGCAACGTCCGCTTCCGGCACCGCCTCACCCCCCGACGGCGCAGCCTCCCCTGCTGGCACCGCCCCACCCCCCGCGGGGCTGCCCGATCCGGCGGACCTCCCCGAGATCCTCTCGCTCCTCCTGGGCCGTCCGGGCGCCAGTCTCCTGTTCGACCTCGACGGCACCCTGATCGACTCCGAGCCAACGTCCGTGGCGGCGTTCCTGGGGTGCTTCAGGGCACGGGGCTGGGACATCAGCGAGGAGTTCGTCCACGAACACTTCGTGGGCCGGCGCGCGACGGAGGTGTTCCGTGAGGTCCCCGGGCCGTGGATCGGCGTGGACCCGGTGGAACTCGCGGCCCAATCCCTCTCCTTCATGGACTTCGAGAAGGTGCCGCCGGTTCCGCTGCCCGGCGCGGCCGAGGCACTTACCGCATGGCGCGGGAGGGTGCCGATCGCGATCGTCACATCGGCGCCCCGGTGGTGGGCCGAGAGGTCCCTCGAGATCATCGGGGTCCCCGCGCCGAGCGCCGTGGTGGCGGCGGACTCCTACGCCTGCGGGAAGCCGGATCCAGACCCGTACCTGACTGCCGCCCGCGAGTTGGACACGGACCCGCACCTCGCGATCGCCTTCGAGGATGCCGTCCCCGGGATCGCCGCAGCCCGCGCCGCCAGGGTGGGCCTCGTCGTCGGGGTGACGACGCACGTGGACGAGGCGACGCTCCAGGCGGGTGGTGCCCACGCGACGGCCCCCAGCGTCGAGGTCCTCCTCCCCCGCTAAGGGTGCGCCAAGAAACCGTGAGGGTGCGCCAAAAATACGTGACCCGTTGCCGCCCTGCTCGCGGCGTGTACGGGCCCGGGCGTTGACGCGCCAAGGCCGCCCGTCCTCACTTCAACGCAGGAATCCGCCACCATGGTGGGGACCGGCGAACCGACCGAGCCGAGCGAGCCGACCGAGCCAGGGGATCGATGACCAGGTTGAGACACGCCAGCTGAACGAGTTGAGCAGCGCGGCGGAGTCGCTTGCGAATGTGGCAACGTCTGGTGAAATTGAGCACGTCGTCACCTACCGATGGTCTGGAGAAGCAGGTTCAGGGCCAGCGTCCACGGATTCCGCACGGCTCGTCGAGACATACCGCTTCCCCGACGGGCGGGTGCGCGTGGTCACGCGGGATGCTCGGACATTGGAGAGTTCGGAAGCTCTGCCCTCGAACGACGCCATTAGGATGCTGCCTGTCCTTGATGACGTGACGGGCTCGGAGGCCCCGGGAGACGCGGGGCAGGCCCCAACGCTGCCAGCGGATGCACCCGCGCTCCGAGCCCAGCTCGACGCACTGTGTGGGTCCGATCCGTCGTGTATCGCCGACGTGACGAGCGCCTACGTGGAGAGCTATGTGGTCCCCGCAACCCTACTCTCCGCGATGTGGGAGGCGCTTGGAGAGGCCGATGGAGTCACGGTGATTGACGAGGTGCCGGATCGATTGGGACGGCCCTCCGTTGCCGTGTGGGTGCCCGGCGGCGCCGCGGGCCAACCGCGAGTCGTGTATGGGGATCCCAAGACTGGCGTGTATCTGGGCAGGGACATTGTGCGCCCGGGGGTGAGTGGACCACGCTCCCTGCGCGAGCACGATGTCCTGGAGTCGATCGCCGTGGTGTCGGCGACCCTTCTGAGTGAGGAGGATATGAACCCACCCTCTCCCACGGCGCCCTGAGGGTGCGCCAAAACTATCGAGAATGGCAATTTTCGCGCACCCTCACGGAACTGGTGGGCACGTCAGCGAGGCCGTGGGATCAGGCCGCGGTGCCCGCCTAAGTGTCCGCCTGTTGGGCGTCCACCTGTTGCGCTGCGGCCGTGCGGCGGGCGCCGTCCATCTGCTCGGTGACCAGCCGGCGCAGGGCTGCCGGGGCATCCGGGTGCTCGTCCAGCCACTTCTGGGCGCGGCCCACGATGTCGCCTCCGATCCCGAGTCCGGTCAGCGCGGTGGGGAATAGCCAGACCACGAGCTGCTCGGCCATCTCCGGGGAGCGCTCGGCCCAGAAGGACTCGAGCTTCTCGAAGTACGGCGCCACGTACGGTACGAGCAGGGAGCGGTCGTGGACCCGCTGGAAACCGAGCAGCGTGTTGAGCTGGATCGTGTTCGCCAGCTGCTCCGAGCCCATGAGTGTCTCCCACGTGACGTCCTTGTGGTCCGGGAGCGCAGCTCGGGCCCGGGCGGCGGCCTGCTGGCCGGTGGCCGTGGGATCGGCCTCGAGCGCCGCATCGATGTCCTGCTCGTCCGCGCGCTTCCCCGCGGCGAGGGCTACCAAGAGGTCCCAGTTCAGGTCCGTATCGATCTCCAGGCCCTCGAGGGTCTCCTTGCCGGAACGCAGCGCGGCCACGGTCTCCAGCTGGGACTTCGAGGAGGCATGCTGGGCGAAGGCCTTGACCAACTGGAACTGGAGGTCACTGCCCGGCTCGGCGGCGCGGGCGAGGTCCAACAGGGCGCCCGCCGTGCGCTTCACCAGCTTCGTGCGGCCCTCGGGGTGCGAGTAGTGCTGGATGGCCGTGGCGAGCTGGCGCAGCAGCACCATGATCACGGTGGAGTCCGTGACGGAACCGATGGACGCGAGCACCAGATCGGTGAAGCGCGAGGCCGACCACTCGCCGTCGCGGGTCATGTCCCACGCTGCCGCCAGCACGAGGGAGGAGGCGAGCGAGGACTCGAAGCCGGCCACGTGCTCCACGGCGGTCTCGAGGGAGCGCTCGTCCAGGCGGATCTTGCAGTACGCGAGGTCCTCGTCGTTCAGGAGGACCAGGTCCGGGCGGGGCGTGCCCACGAGCTGGGGCACCTCGGTCAGCTCGCCGTCCACATCCAGCTCGATGCGCTCCCGGCGCACGAGCTTCCCGTCCTCTACGTCGTAGGCGCCCACCACCAGGCGGTGCGGGCGCAGGATGCCCGCCGAAGCGTCCGGGAGCTGGCGGATCGCGAAGGAGGTGATGGTCTCCTCATCGCCCTCCCGGGAGGTCTCGATCTCCGGCACGAGCGTGTTCACACCCGCGGTCTCGAGCCACACGCGGGACCACTCGGTGAGCTCACGGCCGGAGGTGGCCTCGAGCTCCACCATGAGGTCGCGCAGCACGGTGTTGCCCCACTTGTGCTTCTTCACATACTCGGCCACGCCGGCGAGGAACTCCTCCTGGCCCACCCAGGCCACGAGCTGGCGCAGCACAGAGGCACCCTTCGCGTACGTGATGCCGTCGAAGTTCACCTCCACGTCCTCCAGGTCCCGCATGTCCGCCATGATCGGGTGCGTGGAGGGGAGCTGGTCCTGGTTGAGCGCCCACGACTTCTCGAGGGTGTTGAACGTGGTCCACGCGTCCTTCCACTCGGTGGCCTCCACCATGGCGAGGTGGCTCATGAACTCGGCGAAGGATTCGTTCAGCCACAGGTCGTCCCACCACTCCATGGTCACGAGGTCCCCGAACCACATGTGGGCGAGCTCGTGGAGGTTGGTGATCACGCGGCGCTCCCGCACC
>CAZTOM010000072.1:6617-9570 GCA_964615555.1 uncultured Actinomycetaceae bacterium | reverse complement strand
GCGGAGGGCCTCGTAGAGCTCGGGGTCCTTGACCGATGGGCCGGGATCCCCGCTCGACTGCTTCTTCTTCGGTGCCATGTACCCACGGTAGGCACGCAGGTGGGGGCCCACCACTCGAGAGAGTGCGCGGGAACGGCGCCGTGTAAACCTGGGTGTCCCATTGCGCCGGGACCCCGCGGCTGGTTTGGTAGGCGCATGCCCCCTCCTGAGCGCTCCGCTCACGCCTCCGGCCCGTCCACCTCGCCGAACGCCCCAGGCGAGCCCACCCCGCCCACCTCGCCAAACACGCCCGTCCCGCCCCGCGGCACCCACGAGCCCACCGCAGACATCGCCGACCCCCAGATCTCCCTCGAACCCTCCCAGACCGAGCAGATGACCCGCGCGGAGCGCGTGTTCTTCGCGGCTGGCGACATGTTCGGCGGCGGCGGGTCCACCCTGATCGCGGTGCTCTACCTCTTCTACCTCACGGACGTGATCGGGATCCCGCCCGGCTGGGCGGCCACGGCGGTGCTGCTGCCGAAGATCTGGGACGCGATCAACGATCCGCTGATGGGCATCATCACGGACAACGCCCGCACCCGGTGGGGCCGGCGCAGGCCGTTCATCACGGTGGGATCC
This sequence comes from uncultured Actinomycetaceae bacterium, assembly GCA_964615555.1. GTDB lineage: Bacteria > Actinomycetota > Actinomycetes > Actinomycetales > Actinomycetaceae > JAAZBW01. The sequence continues at coordinate 8,952 of CAZTOM010000072.1, read as the reverse complement.
GTGCTGCTCCTGGTGGCGCTCGCGGCCATCTGGGCGCCGATCGGCGGCTGGGACTCGCTCGCCGCGAAGGTCACGTTCGTGATCATCGCGAACCTGTTCTACACCACGGTCGCCACGATGATCGCGGTGCCCTACGCCTCGTTGTCCACGGAGGCCACCTCCAACTACCAGGAGCGCAACCGCATCAACGTGATGCGGCTCGCGTTCTCCACCGTCTCCTCCGCCGCGTGCACGCTGCTGGGCACCATGCTGATGCAGGCCTACACCTCCGGCCAGCTCTCCGGGATGGAGCTGTACCTGACGGTGGTGTTCGGGTTCGGGTTGCTGTTCGCCCTGCCGCTCATCATCGCCATGTGGCTCACCCGTGAGCGCACCCCCATCCCCGCCGAGCGCACCCGCTTCTCCCTGGTGGTGGCACTCGAGCCGCTCCGCCTCGACTCCTTCCGCAAGCTCCTGTGGATGTACCTGGCGCAGGCGCTCACCATGGACGTGATCTCTGCCCTGGTCATCTACTACGCGCTCTATGTGGTCCAGCTCAGCCCCACGGTGTTCCTGGGGATCTTCATCGTGGTGAACCTGATCGGGTTCGCGGTGGTGAACCAGCTGGTCAAGCACGTCTCCAAGAGCGTCATCTACCGCTTCCTCCTGCCTCTGGCCATGCTGGGCGCCATCGGGATCGGCCTCTACCCCGCCACCTGGCCCGGCTGGGGCATCTACGTGGTGGCCCTCATCGTGGCCGTGGGCCTGTGCGGCTCCGTGCTCATGAGCTGGGTCATGTTCCCCGACGTCATCGACGACGCCGAGCTCACCACCGGCGCCCGCAACGCCGGCACCTACTCCGGCCTCATGACCCTCATCCGCGGCATCGCCACCGCCGTGGCCGTGTGGCTGATCGGTCTCATGCTTCAGTTCACCGGCTACCAGGCCCCCGAGGACTACGCCGACCCCACCCAGCCGGCCGCCACCCTCATCGGCATCCGCGTCACCATGGCCGGCTCGATCGTGCTGTTCATGGCGTTCGGCTGGTGGGCCGCGAAGAAGTACCCCCTCACCATCGACGTCTGCCGCCGCATGCAGGAGCGCCTCGGCCAGGCCCGCTCCGAGCAGGCCACCTACCTGCCCGAGTAGGCTCCCTTCCCGCCGATGGTGTGCCGTACGTACGTATTTCCCGACGGCGCGGCTTGCGTCGCGTTCACCGTGTTCGGCAAGGTGATCGCCGGCGGCTACCCCGGCGCCGGCGGGCTCGGCGGCAAGCGCGAGTACATGAAGTGGCGCCCGACGCCGCCGGCGCCCGCGAGCTCGGCAACGCGCTGGAGCAGGTGGCCCGGGAGATCTACGAGGAGCGGGTGGGGACGTTTGGCGCCCCGGGTCCGCAGATGCCATGCTCGGTGCGAACGCCCTGGTGTCCGAAATCGACCACTCGATTTTTTGGCTCACTGGGAGGGCTCGGCGCCCCAACGATCGGGATTTTTGAGTGGTCGATTTCGGGCAGGTACGCCATGACACCCCCCGCTCCTGACCCCGGAATGGACATCAAGATGGCCCCGCCGGGCATCCCGGACCTCGCGGCGGCCCGGCGCGGTGAGCCCGTGCGGGAGGAGCGGGTGCGGGAGCTCATCACGTTCGTGGATGCCCGCCATGACTGCGCCGACTTCCGTGCCGCCACCCTCATCGCGCTCCTCTACGCCCCGTCCACCGCGCTCTCGCCGGAGTTGCGCGCGGAGGTGGAGCGGGCCGTGCTCGGCTTCGCGTACCGGATGGACGAGCGCGGCACGGACGCCATGTGCATGTTCTCCGAGAACCACCAGGTGCTGTTCGCCGCGCTCGAGTACCTGGCCGGCCAGGCGTTCCCGCGGGAACGCTTCGGCAACACCGGGGAGAGCGGCGAGCAGCGCCGCGCCTCCGGGAAGCTCCGGCTGGAGCGCTGGCTGGCGGACCGCTTCCGATTCGGGTTCTCCGAGTGGAACTCCTCCACCTACTACGAGGAGCACGCGGCCGCGCTCGCACTCCTCGTTGATCTCGCAGGAGACCGGGAGATCGCGAAGCGGGCGGAGGCCGTGCTGGACCTCCTGTTCCTGGACCTCGCCATGTACTCCTTCCGCGGCCGCGCGGTGGGACCGGCCGGCCGCGCCTACGAGGCGCAGAAGAAGTGGCCCGAGCAGGCGGATGTGGACGCCCTCATGGCCTGGGCCTTCCCCGAGGCGCGCGAAGCCGGTGCGGCCGCGCCCACCGCCCACCCCACGAACCCCGCACCCCCCACCCACGCCCCGGACCGCCTCTCCTCCCTGGTCACCACCTCCACCTACCGGGTCCCGGCCGCCATCCGCGCCATCGC
>CAZTOM010000072.1:3821-6517 GCA_964615555.1 uncultured Actinomycetaceae bacterium | reverse complement strand
TCGGCCAGGACGGCCCCGTCCTCCTCGCCCGCTACGACACCCGCGTGCGCCCCGGCTACCTCGAGCGCCGCCCGCGCGCCCGCCACTCCCACCTTTTCGTCCCCCTCGAGCGCCTCGACGCCTTCGAGCGCCTTCCCCTCCCGCGCGGCGGGGAGCTGCTCGCCCTCTCCTCCGGCGGCGGGTTCGCCGCCATCCTCACCACCCGCCCGCTCGAGCTGCACCCCCTTCCCGACGGCGGAGCCTCCCTGGTCCAGGACGGTCCCGTCACGGACTGGGCGGTGGTGGTGGGCGGCCCCACCGGGTCCTTCGAGGAGTTCGCGGCCTGGGCGCGCGGCTTCCGCCTGGTCCCCGACGGGCCCACCCTCCGGCTGGTGGGTCCGCGCCCGGACGCCGATCCGGGCTCCCGCGGCTCCCGGATCCCGAGCGTGTGGGAGCTGCGCCGCGGCGGCCGGCTCCTGCGGGACGGCGCCCCGATCCCGAACCAGCACCCCCGGTTCGACACCCCGTGGATGCGGGAGCGCCGCTTTCCCGCCATACTCAACTTGAATAGCTGTAGAACTGAGCTTCGGTGGTCCGCCGAAGGGGGGCGTGAGGAGGTCCACGGGTGAGCATGACTCCCCTCCAGAAGGTCACCCTCCTGGCGGACGCCGTCTCCACGCGCCAGCTCGGCGCCCCGGTCCCGGAGTGGATGTGGGGCCCGGCCCTCCAGGGCTGGGCCCTCGCCCTGCTGCAGAAGTGGATCGGGGATCCCACCAGGTACGAGGCCTGGCTGAACCGGTTCTGCGAGTACTACCTGGCCACCGGGCCGGCGGTGCACTCCTCGGACACCGTGGCACCCGCCCTCGTGACGTACGAGTTGGAGCGGCAGGGGAACGATCGCTACGCAGGCCTCACGGACGTCGTCGTCGAGTACCTGCGGGACCTCCCGCTGCTGCACCACGGGGGGATCAACCACCTCGGAACGAGTTTCTACTCGCGGGTCTACCCGGATTCGGTGTGGGTGGACTCGCTGATGATGGTGGGCACGTTCGCGGCGCGGTGGGCGGGGGAGAAGGGGGATGCGCAGCTGCTGGCGCGCATGTCCCGCCTGCCGCAGAGGTTCGCGGAGGTGCTGCGGGACCCGGAGACCGGGCTGTGGTCGCACTCGTGGTGGTTCCCGGGCGGGATGCTCGGCTCCGGGCCGGACGACGGCGGTCGCCGCTTCCCCCGCAACGTCCTCTGGGCGCGGGGGAACGCGTGGGTGGTGGTCGCCCTGCCAACGCTGTGGGAGGAGTTCCCCGGCGATGAGTTTGCGCAGCAGCGCGCCCAGATCGAGTTCCTCGCGGAGGAGATCTCCGCGGCCATGCTGGAGCGCCAACGCCCGGACGGGTCCTGGACCACCGTGCTGGACGGGTGGCCGCGGGGCTACCCGGAGGTCTCGGCCACGGCGCTGATGGCGGCCGGGTGGTTCACCGGGATGCGGCTGGGACTCCTGGACCGGAAGACCTACGAGCAGCCCGCCTACCGGGCACTCGAGTACGCGCTGGGTGCGATCCGGCGCAACCGGGCGGGGGAGCTGGAGCTGGTGGGCGTGTCCGGGGGCACCATCCCGGTGCCGCTGCTGCCGCGGCTCGGCTACCTGGCGGTGCCGCGGAAGGTGGACCGGCCGTGGGGCGTTGCTGCGGTGATCCTCGCGGCGATCGCGGAGGACATGTTCTCCTAGGGCCCCCGCTACACGGCGAGTTCGGCGAGCACGGCCGGGACCTGCGGTGGGATGTCCCGCGCCATGAACCCGCGGGGTCCGAACTTGGAGGCGAGGCGCTCCCCGCACCTCCCGTGCACGGCGGCGGCCCACACGGCGGCCTGCTCGGGGGAGGCGCCGCGGGCGAGCAGGCCCGCGATGATGCCGGACTTCACGTCCCCGCTGCCGGAGACGGCCAGGCCCTGGCCGCCGCCCTCGTCCATCCACACCCCGCCCGCCGGGTTCACGATGTAGCTGACCTCGGCGCCGCTGAGCACCACCGCGCCGGTTGCCTCCGCGAGCCGCAGGGAGGCCTCCACGAGGAGGCGGCGGCCCTTCGGGGAGTCGAACTCGTCCGGGGCGTCCTCCTCGAGGGTGCGGAAGAGCTCGGTGGCGTTGGGGGAGAGGACGGTCTTCCCAGCCAGGTGGGCCACGCCGTCCAGGTTGCCGGTGAGGTAGGCGAGGCCGAGCGCGTCGATGCTGACGGCGCACTGCAGGCGCGGCACCACCGCCTCCAGGAGCTCCCTTGATGCCTCGGGGCTCATGATGCCGGGGCCGAGCACCACGGCGTCCGCCTCGGAGGCCATGTCCACGATCGTGTCCGCGGCGGAGAGGTCCAGGTCTCCCATCTCGTCCGCCGGGGCGCCCGCCACGAACCCCTCCGGGATCGCCACCCCCAGCGCGGCGGCCACGGACTCCACGGTCACCATCTGCAGCTTGCCGGCGCCGGCGCGCATGGCGGCGTTGGCGGCCAGGAGGACCGCGCCGGGCATGCCCTTGTTGCCGCCCACCACAATCACGCGGCCAGTGGAGTTCTTGTCCCCCTCGGCCATGGGCAGGGGCCATTCGCGCAGGTAGCCGGTGGTGATGACCTGCGGGTTCTCGGCGGTGCCACTCATGCCTTCCCCTCCCCGGCGGCCGGTTCCACGGTGCTGGGCGCATCCAGCGCATCCAGGTGGGAGGAGACGCCGTACTC
>CAZTOM010000072.1:0-3721 GCA_964615555.1 uncultured Actinomycetaceae bacterium | reverse complement strand
CCGCCGCTCGGCCGGTAGTAGAACTTGCCCACGCGGGTGCGCCGCTCGGCCTCCTCGGGGAACTTCTCCTCGATCCCGATGCGGGTGTAACCGTCCAGGATGCCGAGGTCGCGTTCCCGGATCCGCTCGTCCATCACCAGCCGGTGGTCCAGGCCGGCCGTCTCCAGGGCGATCTCCGCCGTGCGGCGCGCGCGCACGTACGGGGAGGTCAGCACCACGCTCGGCCGCTGGTCCTCGGGCAGGGAGCGCAGGTATTCGCCGAGCGCGCGGGCCTGCTTCTCGCCCAGCTCCGAGAGGGGGGTGTCCGCGTCACGGGTATCGATGTCCAGTTGCCCGGCACCGATCTCATGGGCGCGTTCGTCCGCCACGTTTCCCACGCTCTGCGCGTGCCGTACCAGCACCAGTTCCACCGGCGCACGACGGCGACCCGCGGCCAGCGATTCCGCCTCCAGTTCCGTTGGGATGCGGTGGGGATTGGTCTCTGCTGCCATCCGTCAAGTCTGGGACGGGCGGGGGAGGGTCGCAACGGGAGGGTGGGGGTGGCCTAGGGACGCTCCCCAGATCCCGCGCCATCCCTCTCCTGCATCAGTTCGTAGAACGGCTTACCCCTAATAAGGCGACCTGGCTCATCGAGGCCCTTGTAGAGGGCATGGTGGACCTCGAGCGACGTGACGGCGTTCGCCAGGTAGCTATCGACCTTGATTCCAACCCGTTCAAGGTCCTTCTGTGTGACGGATGGAACCTTGTGGACGAACCATGTCAGCAAGGGCTCGGACCAGTCGATCTTCTTGGGACGGAAGTGGTTGAGGAACTGGGACGAGAGGATGACACCGACGCCAAACTCGCGGCCCTGCAGAAGCAGGTTCATGAGCACCTCGAAGTCATAGCGCAGGATGTTCACGGCTTCGTCGACCAGCAGGAACGAGTTGAGTCGCCTGAGTTGGGGGTCCGATCCTTCGTATCCCCACTTCCTCTGGCGGGTCATGAATCCGTAGTACTCATTAAGGAGCAGGGCGACGAGGGAGTTCTTCCCGTCTTGGTCAGTTCCAAACTCGTTGATAGCGACAACCACGACGGAATCATGGAGCAGTTCATCGAGTGTCTGCGTCTTAGAAGGATCGTCCGTGAAGACCTTCTGGAGCACGAAGTCGGAGAGGATGGACGTCACGGAGTCCGCCGATCCGCCTTCCCTGTACCTCTCGTAGACCTGCTCGAGTACAGGCGGCTTGCCGCCCTGTTCCTTGTAGAGGTCGAGGATCACATCGACGAGGCGCTGCTTCTGGACTGGTCCCACCCCGCTGTAGATTCGCTGGAGGACGTCGTAGAAGTCCACGGCAGCCTTGTACGCGGCGCGCTGGGTGTACTCGCCCCGGATTGCGAGCGGGTTGAGTGGGAGGTCGTATGGACTCAGCACCTTGCCGCCCACGGCCTCGAGGAATTCGGGCTCCTGAAAATCCCGTTTGTAGTCGAGGATTAGGAAACTGAGCGGATTCGGCTGTGTGGCGGCTGCAGACTCACGAAGTTGATGGACCAGCGCCTTGAGGAGCTGGGTCTTGCCAGTTCCAAGGTCACCAGCGACCCCGATATTCATCTGGTTTAGCCGTGTGTTCGAGGGCCAGAACTGCGGGCGGCCCTGACCGATCCCCGCTGGATAGGAACCTAGGTCGTACCGGATTCCATGCCCCACGATTCCATCTAGTTCAAAGCCATCGGCGGTTGCCGATGGAGTTGCTGGATCAGGAGCCTCAACCGATACGTCAGGCTCGGGTTCTGCGAAGGGGCCATCGTCCCCCACGTCGGACTGCCCGCCCTTTTCGACGTCCGGAACCTCGCCGCTAGACCGGGGCTCATCCTCGTCGGCCGATTCCGGCACTACTCCATCCCGGACCTCCACCTCGGGTGAGGTGTCTGTAGCCCACGCGAGGACCTTTGCCCAGTCGGTCAGGAGCCCGTTGCCGGGCCGTTCGCTCTGGAGTAGGCGGAAGGTACTGCCTGGCCGTGCGATCAGGCATCCGTAGAACCCGTCCTTGCCGCCCTCCACGTTCGTGCGTGCGCGATACTGCTCCCCGGAGTCGTCGCCGTGCTGGAAGAAGAGGATTACTGGACGGCCCACGGATACGGCGGTCTCACCATTTACGATCGACTCGAGGACCTGCGAGCTAGAAAGCATTTCGTTGTCTGGACGGTCCTCCTGTAGGCGCAGCCCACTTTCCATGAGTGTGGCGAAGGCGGTATCCCACAGGATTGCATCGGCCGTGCCATCTGAGGACTTCCGTAGCTCGAGTGCTTGCTCGAGGGATGAGGCCGTAGTCGCTGCTTGTCGATATGCCTCGCTGAGCGCGCCACCCGGATGCGGGAGCGGAGCCCCGGAGGGTGTCCCGGCGCCATAGAACTTGATCTCGATTGGGCACAGCGTGACTTCGCCGGGGCGGATTCGAGCAAGCAGGAGGTCGGCTCGCCGGGAGGCATTCCCGGCACGGAGGCCGCCCATCGCCTCAAGGAATGTGTCGCAAGCATCGAGGGGGAGCACGACGTCGATTGCATCCTTTGGTGCAACTCGGTCCAGCAACTCGTAGGCGAGGTAGAAGCCCAGTGCGCCTGACTCATGGGTGTCTCCCCGGGTGAAGAGCGATGAGAGGCCGAGACCGCGCGTCCCGAGCCGGTCGAGCACCCTTCGTACGAGGTCTCCGAGTTCGTCACCCGGGGCTTCCGTGATCAGGCTGAGTTTGTCCCGCAGGTTATGTTCAAGTGCCTGAGATACCCTGGCCGTGGTGACATACGGCCGCCGTTCGATGTGGCCGCCATGGCTTCCTTGGAGGTACGGCGGGCGCCATTCCCAGAGCATGCGCTTCGGCATATTGCTTGGTGTCTGGCGCCCGAGGAGGGATCCAAGGGCTCCTGGGCTGAGGAATGCCTCGCCAGAGACAGTCCAGTCCGCACCCGAATCGACGAGGTAGCTATTCGTGAGCTTGATGCCCAGATCTGAGCGATCCGGGGTCGATTCCACGGACTCGATTGCGCGGTCAAACGCGAGCCAGCCCGTCGCGCCAAGGGTGGTCGAGGAGAATGCTTCGTTCTGGCTCACCATCTCCGTGTTCCAGAATCGCCTCAGGGGGAGGCGCCCCGAGACCTGATGGCCTGTGAGTTCCTTCTTGGTAGCCCGCAACTGGGCCCCAGAATCCTGGAGGAGGCGGATATTGCTCCGTTGCGTCCTACCGACTTGCGGGCGGTATCGGGACCACGTCACCACTGCGTTCTTGCCCTCGAGCAAGTCCGTCAGCTCTGTCCGGGGTAGGTCTCCCGAACGGTGGAGGCTATCCATGACTCGCACACCACGGAGCCCGTCCACCGACCAAGAACCGATCGTGGCCAGCACGGCGGCGTCGACCTCCTCGAGTCGAGGAGAGTCCTCTGAGGCGGCCAGATCGATTGTGAGGCTCGGGACGTGGGGGTGGCTACGCTCGAAGTCGCGGAGCGCCGCCTGTGCCGCCGACGCGGTGAGGCCGCTGGGGGAAGCACCAGGGGCGGGCTGGCCGAGGATGCGCTGGGGGCTTTGGAGTGGGCGGCCCTCATTGACCGATAGCGGGACCATGATGGACCACGCGGCAAAGATTCCACCGGGACCGGAGTCGCTCGGGATCGCGACAACACGACCATTGGGCGTGGGATGGGGTCCCAGCAGTGGGAATGCCCACCCCTCGACCACACCGGCGAGTCCGGT
>CAZTOM010000071.1:8169-9715 GCA_964615555.1 uncultured Actinomycetaceae bacterium | reverse complement strand
ACCAGCGGACGGCGCCCTGCCCGTCCCGGGCGATCCGACTGCGGCGGAATTACTGGACGAGGGACTTGCCACGCTCGTGGAGGGGTGCGACGTGCTCGGGATCCCGCCCGAGGAGTGGCACTCCGGGAACGTGGGACAGTTCGACCCGGACTCGACGGAAGGCTGGCAGGGGCGGGTGGACGCCTCGGATGAGGACCCGCCCGACCTCCCGCCCCGCTACTTCTACGACCTGCGGCTGCGCGGTCCGGCGCTGGCCGGTCAGGCGGCGATCGACGCCGCAGCGCAGGAGTACTCCCTGCTCCGACTGGCCGGAGGTTGGGAGCCGTTCAGCGACTTCGCCTCCGGTGAGGGCGATTCCTACCGGCGCACCATCTACTTCTCGCGGGCCGACGGCGCCCGGACCGGCCTGGTGTTCGACCCACGGGGCACCACCCAGACCTACGACTCCCCCACCACCACCGACCCCGCCGTGAACGAGCCGGGACTTGGGACCGATACGGCCGCGGGTGGCGCGCTGGACGGGGAGGACGCTGCAGGTGAGTCCGCCACGTGGCGGCCAGGCGGCTAGCTGCCCACGCCTGCGGCCAGGCGGTTAGCTGACGGCGAGCGCGTCCTTCACCGCCGCAGCGCACGCCTGCGGCCAGGCGGTCAGCCGACGGCGAGCGCGTCCTTCACCGCCGCAGCGCACGCCTGACGGCGGGGGCTTGAATCTGGATGGTCGTTCACGATCCCGATGGCCTGCATCAGGGCATATGCGGTGGTCGGACCCACGAAGGTGAACCCTCGCCGGCGCAGTTCCTTCGCGAGTGCGACCGACTCCGGAGACGTGGCGCCCGGTCCCTCCTCGAGCGAGGGCGCCGGGCCGGGGATCTCCGGCCGGAAGGACCACACGAGCTGCGCGAGACCTGGTTCCACCCCGGCGGGCACCTCCGGGAGGTCCTCTGCCGTGCGCAGTGCAAGGGTGGCGCGGGCATTGCCCACCGCCGCCTCGATCTTCCGGCGGTTGCGCACGATCCGCTCGTCCCGGAGGAGCCGCTCGATGTCCGACTCCTCGAAACCGGCCACCACCTCCGGATCGAAGTCCGCGAACACCTCCCGGAACGCGTCCCGTTTCCGCAGGATCAGCGCCCAGGACATCCCCACCTGGAAGCCCTCGAGCACGAGCCGCTCGTAGACCCCGGCCTCGGTGACCACAGGCATGCCCCACTCGGAGTCGTAGTATTCCCGCTCCAGCTCGCTGCGCTCCGCCCAGGCGGGCCGCCCCGTGGTCTCACTCATGCGCCCAACGTAACGGGACGGGGAGGCGGGACGGAACACCCGCCGTCGGGCCTGTGGAGAACGCCGCACGGGCGGGAGCTGTGCACCACCGTGCAGGTGGGCGGCCTGCGCGGGTTTAGGCTCGGAATATGCGCCTCGATTCCCGACTCCTTGCTGACGCCTTCCAGGACGACCCCCTCTTCGCGAAGGTGCTCCCGAACGAGGCGCGTCGCCGCCGGGTGCTGCCGTGGCTGATGGGGCGCAACGTGTCCCTCGCGGAGCGGGTGGG
>CAZTOM010000071.1:0-8069 GCA_964615555.1 uncultured Actinomycetaceae bacterium | reverse complement strand
CGGCGCGGGGGTGAAGCTGGAGACGAACAACGAGTCGAACCTGGGGTTCTACGGGCACCTCGGCCTCACGCAGGTGGCCCACCACCGCGAGAACGGGCTGGACGAGTGGCTGCTGCGGCGGCCGCCGTCGGAGGGCTGACGGGCCCGCTCCCGGCCGCCCGGCCGATCACGCCCCCACGAAGAAGTTCTTCGATCCGTTGAGCATCATCTGGATGGCGAGGATCACGAGGATCATCCCCATGAGTCGCTCCATGGCGATGAGGGTGCGCTCACCCACCACGCGCAGCAGGAAGCCGGAGCCGTAGAGGATCACCGCGGAGACGAACCAGGCGAGCACGAGGGCACCGAGGTAGGTGGGCCAGGCGCCGAAGTTCTGGGAGATGAGGACCACCTCCATCGCCAGCAGGGAGGGGCCGGCGAAGTAGGGCACCGCCATGGGGACGATGAACGGCTCGCCGAGTTCGCCCATGCCGCGCTCGCGCAGGTTGCGCTCCGGGGTGGGGAAGACCATGCGGATGGCGATGAGGAGCAGGATCACGCCACCGGCGGCCTCGAGTGCGCTGCCCTCGATCCCGAGAAGGTTGAGGAGGCTCGGCCCACCGAACAGGAACGCCACCATCACCACGAGGGCGATAAGGCATTCGCGCAGGATCACTCGCTGGCGACGCTCCGGCGGGGTGGACCGCAGCGCGGCGAAGAAGAGGGGAATGTTGCCGAGCGGATCCATGATCATGAAGAAGACCATGAAGGCGGCGAGCAGGCTCATGACCGGTGCACTCCTGGGGACGGGGGTCCGCCAGATCATGGCGGCGCGCCAATACTAGCCACCCGCCCGTACGCTGGAAACATGGCGGATGAAACGCTCCGGGAGGTCTCGCTCCAGCGGATTGTGGCGCAGCGGCTGGCCGGGCCCCGGTTCGAGGATCCGGCGGATGCGGTGGCCCACATGGGCGCCATGCAGGGGCAGGACCTCCGGGCCGCAGCAGCTGCGGTGGCCCTACGGTGCGTGCCCGGCGCACCCTCGCTCCCCCACGCACTCGAGGCCGGCACCGTGGTCCGCTCCTGGCCCATGCGCGGCACCCTCCACCTGATCACCCCCGCCCACCTGCCCGGCGTGCTCGCGCTCACCGCGGAGCGGCAGTTGCGCTCGGACACGCGCCGCCGCGAGGCGCTCGGGATCACCGAGGCGGTGGTGGACCGTGCCGCCGCGCTCGCCCTCTCCCGCATCGACGACGACGGCCCCGCCTCCCGCTCCGAGCTCACCACGGCCTGGGCCCCGCTCGGGGTGGACCAGCCGGGGATGGCCTACCACCTCCTCTACACCCTGTGCCTGCGCGGCGTGCTGGTGCAGGGGCCACCACACCCCTCCCGGGCCTCGGAGCAACTGTTTGTGCGCTACGGGAGCCGGGTTCCGCCGTCGGGAATGGGAGGGGCGAACGTGGCCGGGGACGGCGAGGGTCTGGCGTGGTGGGCCGGGGTGTACGCGCGCTCGCACGGGCCGGTGACGGAGGGTGACCTCGCGCGCTGGACGGCGCTGCCGAAGGTGGCGTGCCGCCGGGCGCTGGAGGCGGCTGCGTCGGGTGGGGCGATTGAGGAGGTGGAGATCGGCGGGGTGCGCCACTGGCGTGATCCGGCGGTGCCGGGGCTGCTCGAGGAGTACCGGGCGGAGGCGGAGGCCGAGCTGCTGACCCCCGCGTTCGACGAGCTGATCCTCGGCTACGCCGACCGCACAGCGACCCTCGCGGCGGAGCACGAGGCGGCCGTGGTGCCGGGCCGCAATGGGGTGTTCCGGCCGGTCGCGGTGCGGGGCGGGCGGGCCTACGGCACGTGGGCGCGAGGGAAATCGGGGGTGGAGGTCACGCGGTTCGCGTAGGCGGCGGGAGCGTGCGGCGGCCTACGGCTCGCGGCCCTTGTTGGAGGGGGCGTGGTTGCCGCAGGTTTGTGGCAACCAGTTCCACTCGGAACGCGAGAGGGCCGCCACCCGGAGGTGGCGGCCCCGCACGTAGGGCAGGTCGAGGCTACTCGGTGGTGATACCGGCCTCGAGGTCCTTCTCGTACTGCTCGAGGTAGGCGGCGAAGTCATCGCCGAACAGCGGGTCCTTCTGCATCATGTTGGTCTCCATGTACTCGGTGTACGCCGGGGAGTCCACGTATGCCTGAGAGGCGGCGATCCAGTACTCCTTGGCCTCGTCCGAGATGCCACCCGGGGCGATAATGCCGCGGAACTGGGCGAAGGTCACATCGATGCCCTCTTCCACCGTGGTGGGGACGTCCTTGAGGGCCTCGTAGTCGTAACGCTCGGCGGCGATCACGCAGAGGGCCTTCATCTCACCGGCCTCCATCTGGCCGAGGACCTCGGACGGGTTCGCCAGACCGACGTCCACGTGCCCGCCGAGCAGGGCCGCGATGGCCTCGCCGCCGGACTCGTAGGGGACGCGCTGGAACGTGATGCCCTCGGACTGCTCGATCAGGCCGAACTGGATGGCGTCGTTACCCGTGACGGAACCGGACACCGCCACCTTGAGGGTGCCCTCCTTGGCGGCATCCACCACGTCCGTGCAGGAGTTGTACTCCGAGGCCGTGGGCACGATCATCATCGTGGAGTCCTGCCCCACCTTCATGATCGGCGTGAAGTCGGTCCAGTGGAACGGCACGTCCTGCGTGAGGGCGAGGTTGATGAGGGCCGTCTCGGTGGCGAGCAGGTATCCCGGGTCACCGTTGTAGGTGAGGTAGTTGGAGTAGCCCACCGCGCCGCCGGCGCCTTCCTGGTTCTCCACCGTGATGGTCTTGCCTGTCACGCCCTCCAAGCCCGAGGCGATCGAGCGGCCGGACATGTCGGAGCCACCACCGGGAGACATCGGGACCACCATGGTGAGGCGGTTGCCCGGGTCAAAATCGGGGAGCTCACCCGCAGGGGCGCCCTCGCCAGCCGGGGTGCCCTCACCCGCGGGGGCCGAGGTCTCGTCGTCGGCTGCCGGGGTGGTGGTGGAACTCTCTCCGTTACCCCCGCACGCCGCGAGCGTGAGGGAGAGCGCGGCCACCGCCGCCAGCGTCTGGAGAGTCTTGCGTGCCTTCATTTGTCGATCCTCCTTGTTGTCGACACTCCCGGTGCGGCGGTGCCGTCCGGAGTCCTGTGGTGTTACTCGATGGGGTGGGTCGATAGGGATTGGTGTGGGGTGGCGGCGCCGGGAGGGATCCCGGCACCTGGGTCAGCTCTCGTCTGCGTGGGCGGCAGGCGCTGCAGCCTTGACCGGCTTCTTGCCGGCTGCGATCCGCTTGGAGAGCGTGGGGACGAACATGATCAGCACCGTGGCGATCAGGATCCCAACGGCGATCGGACGGGTGAAGATCACGGCCAGGTTGCCGTCAGCAAAGGCTGAGGTCTGGACGAGGGCCTTTTCCACCATCGGGCCGAGCACCAGCCCGAGGATGAGCGGCGCGGTGGGGTAGTCGAACCTCTTCATGAAGTAGCCAGCGATTCCTGCGATCAGCAGGATCGGGAGCGCGAACAGGTTGTTCTGCACCGCGTAGGCACCGAGCACCGAGAAGAAGATGATGCCGGGGTACAGGAACGAGTACTCCAGGCGGAGCGCCTGCGCGAACACCGGGGCAAGTGGCAGGTTCAGCACCAGCAGGATGACGTTCCCGATGAAGAAGGACGTGAGGAGACCCCACACGAGATCGGGCTGGTTGGTGAACAGGAGCGGGCCCGGCTGGATGCCGTACATCACGAACGCTCCGAGGAGGACCGCGGTGGTGGTTCCACCGGGCACACCCAGCGCGAGCGTGGGGATGAAGTTGGCGTTCGCTGCGGCGTTGTTGGCCGACTCGGCGGCTGCCACACCCTGGATCGCGCCCTTGCCGAACATGCTCCGGAACTTCGAGACCTGCTTCTCCACGCCATAGGCAACGAGGGCCGCCAGGGTGGAGCCGGCTCCGGGCAGGGTGCCGAGGGTGAATCCCACGGCGGTACCGCGACCGATCGCGGGCATTGACTCCTTGATGTCCTTGGGCTTGATCACCATGTCCCGCATGCGGGTCCGGATGGGCTTCACGCCACCCGTTCCAACCTGGGAGACGACCTCGCCGATGGCGAAGACGCCGATCATGACCACCACGAAATCGATTCCACCGAGCAGGTTCACACTCCCGAAGGAGAACCGCGCCGTGGGGAATCCGGCGGACATGCCGACCGTGGACAGGAAGATCCCGAGTCCGGCCATCATGAGGCCCTTACCCAGGTTGTCACCCGAGAAGGAGATGATGGTGAGCAGGCCCATCATCATGATGGCGAGCATCTCCGGCGGGCCGAAGCTCAGGGCGGCAGTGGCGATGGGGGCTGCGATCGCCATGAGCAGGATGAGGGAGACGATGGCCGCGATGAAGGAGCCGATGGCGGCGATGGCGAGTGCCTTGCCGGCCTGGCCCTTGCGTGCGAGCGCGTAGCCGTCGATCACGGTGGCCACGGCGTTGGCATCACCGGGTGTGGCGATCAGGACTGCGGCGATCGTGCCACCGTACTGGCAGCCATAGTAGATACCGGCCAGCATGATGAGCGCGGTGACGGGCTCCATGGCGAGGGTGAGGGGCAGCAGGATGGCCACACCGGTGGTGGCACCGAGCCCGGGGAGCATACCGATGACCGTGCCGGCGACCACGCCGATGAGGCACCAGAGCAGGTTCTCCGGGGTGAGGGATGTTGAGAATCCGAGAATCAGGTTGTCGATCATTGTCTGGCTCCTCTCAGATCAGCCCGAGCATGCCCTTGGGGAGCGTGACCCCGAGGAGTTGGACGAAGACCAGCCAGCCGAAGAGGAAGCCGAAGGCGCCCCCCAGCAGGCCCTGCCACCACTTCTTCTTCTCGACCACCCAGATGAGCACGATCATCATGAGCGTGAGTGTGAGCAGCAGACCGATGATGCTGGCCAGGATGACCACCATGAGGAGGACGCCGAAGACGGCGAGCACGGACTTCCATCCGGCCTGCTCCTCGTCACCGAGGAGCTCTGCCGCGATCTCCTGGTCGAAGTCGGCAATCGCCGCCACCGTCTCCTCGGAGGCTGACTCCACCTCGACGCCGGCCGCGGTTGCGACCTCGGCCGCATCGTCCGGACCGGCTGCCGAGCCGGTGCGGCCCTGCTTTACGATCTCCCAGATGCCGGCGAGCGTCATGGTGCCGCCCGCGACGAACGGGACGAAGCCTGCGGCCACGTGTCCCGTCTGGTCGAAGAGCCTGTAGTTCCAGCCACCGATCATGATGGCTGCACCAAGGGCAACGAGGAATAGCCTCATCACCCACGCACCAAGGGTGCGTTCCTGGTCAACCTCTGACATGTAGTCACCGCCTCGCTTCGTTGCGCTTGTGGGGCCCGCCCTCTTCCGCGGCAATCCACTGATAATACCAAGATAGTGTATCCCATAGGATCTTTTCAATGGGTTCTCATAATCGTCGCCCAGTTCGCCGCACTTTTCAAGAGGGTGCAAATGATTGCCACGGCCGCGCAGACGAGTCTTCGGGTACGCTGGCAGTAAACCGTGGATCCTATGGGATTCGCGGGATGGCCGGCCCAGTGAGGAGCACCCATGACCCGGATCGTCGCCGTCAGCCTGAAGATGTACTTCGACCGCGCGCGCACGCTCGACTACTGCGAGTCCGTGGCGCGGATCGCCCGCGACTCCTCCGCCGTCCAGAACGGCGCGGTCCGCCTCGCCGTCCTCCCCGACCACCTCACCCTTGCCGCCGCCTCCGGGATCGTGGGCGAGAGCGGGACCATGCTCGGCGCCCAGGACCTGTGCCAGGAGGACCGGGGGGCCTTCACCGGCGAGGTCTCCGGCGCGGACATCGCCGAACTCGGAGCGCGCGTGGTGGAGGTGGGTCACGCGGAGCGGCGCACCATCTACAAGGAGGATGACGCGATGGTGGCCGCCAAGACCTCCGCAGCCCTTCGCAACGGGCTCATCCCTCTGCTGTGCATCGGCGAGGCCGAGCGCGCCGAGGATCCCACCCACGCAGCCGCGGCGTGTGCTGCCCAGGTGCGCTCCGCCGTCGGGGAGGAGGGGACGGACGCCGAGGTGTGGCTCGCCTACGAGCCGTACTGGGCGATCGGTGCACCGGCGCCGGCGCCGGCCGGATACGTTCGCGCGGTCTGCGACGCCCTGCGTGGCGAGGTGGCCGAGCTGCTGCCCAACGCGTCCCTGGTCTACGGCGGTTCCGCCGGGCCGGGCCTGCTCGCCGAGCTCCACCCGTCCGTTGACGGCCTCTTCCTCGGCCGGTTCGCCCACGATCCCGCCGCGCTCGCCCAGGTGGTGGAGGACGCCTCCACGCTCTGACGCTCCCTACGGCGCCACCCGCCGTGCGTCCGCGCGGCACCATCTCCCGCGTGACTGGGAGTCGCACAACGCAAGGGGCCGCCCCTCGCGGGACGGCCCCTCTCGTCGTCGGGAAGCGGAGGCGGTCAGGCAGACGCCGTGCGCGACTCCTGGGTGCGGCGCCCGAGGTTGGTGGCGATGTCAAAGGCCCGCTGGGTGGCGCCGAGGTTCGCCTTGTTCTGGCCCACGATGCCGTAGGCGGTGCCGTGCGCCGGGGTGCAGATCGGCACGGGGAGGCCGCCCTGGACGGTCACGCCCTTGTCGAAGCCCATGAGCTTGAGCGCCACCTGGCCCTGGTCGTGGTACATGGTGACCACGCCGTCGTACTCGCCGTTCTGGGCGGCGATGAAGATGGTGTCCGAGGGGAAGGGGCCCTTCGCGTCGATTCCCGCGTTGACGGCGAGCTCGATCCCGGGGGCGATGTGGTCAATCTCCTCGCGGCCGAACTGGCCCCGCTCCCCGGCGTGCGGGTTGAGTGCGGCGACGGCGAGGCGCGGCTTCTGGATGCCGTCACCCTTGATCACATCGTTCAGGAGGACGATCGCATCCCGTACGGCCCGGGCGGAGATGCGCCGCGGCACGTCCGCGATGGCGCAGTGCGAGGTCACGCGGGACGTGGTGATGCCGGGTACAAAGTTGAGCTCCGAGGTGAATCCCTCCCAGCCCAGCTCCTTGGCGAACCAGCGCAGCTCGTCCTCCTCGTGCATTCCCGCATCGTGGAGGGCGGACTTGTTGAGTGGGTGGAACATGATCGCGTCCACCTTGCCGTCCTTGAACATGGCGATGCAGTCCAGGAGGTCGTCCATCACGCGGGTGCCGCCGGCCAGGGAGGCCACGCCACGCTCCACCGGCTCATCCTGGTGCTTGGACTCCACGAGGGTCACCTTGCCGGGCTCCGGGGAGGTGGAGGTGGGAACCTCCACGCCGATCTCCTGGGAGAAGCGGTCCACCTCGGCCTGCGAGGCGAGCAGGAAGACCTGCGCCTTGGCGCGGTTCTCCTCCTTGGACAGGAGCTTCATGGCGAGCTCCGGGCCCACACCAGAGGGATCGCCCAAGGTGACGGCGAGGCGCGGGATCGTGGTGGTTGCGGTGGCGGTCATGTGTCCTCCTCAAGACTCTGGCTGCAGATGGCGGCACGCGGGGCGTGCGGTGCGGGTTCATCGGTGAGCCCGGATCTCCAACAACAGAGATCCTATTGGATCTATGATCAGTATAGGCACGGAGTTATGACCCCACAAGGGGTTGCCCGAAGTTCCGCGGGGCACCTACTTGGAGGCAACCTCCGCCTCGATATCGATCTTCGACCGCCTGGCCACGGCCTCGAGGTGCTCGCGCATCGCGGCCACCGCGCCAGCGGTGTCCCCCTCCTCGACCGCCGCGAGGACCTTGGCGTGCTCCCGCAGCGCATCCTGCGCGTCCCACACCCCCTGACCGAGCGACTGGCGGGTGCGGTGCACGTTGGACCCGAGTGCCGAGGACATCTGCTCCAGGAAGCGGTTCCCGCTCCCCTGGATGAGGGCCTCGTGGAACGCCCAGTCCGCCTGGAAGTACTCGAGGACCTCCGCCTGGGTGAGCTTCACGCCCTCCGCGGAGGCCCCGAGCCCGAGCTCGGCCACGACGTCGACTTGCTCCTCGGGCGCCTCGCGGAGCCGGGGTGCCCCATCGGAGCTGCGGGCCGCGGCCCGCTCCACGGCCGCGAG